>DFBV01000154.1:3688-4162 GCA_002366755.1 Anaerolineales bacterium UBA3071 | reverse complement strand
ATGTTGGGCGTAGGCTTTGGCTGGGGCATCGTGATGATCCCCGTGGTCATCATCGTGCTGCTGCTGGCCGGAGCGGTGGGCGGCATCCCCGCCTGGCTCATCTGGCAGGCGACAGAGGTAATCTGGCTCACGCTCCTGGTGGGCATTCCACTCTTCTTGCTGATCCTCATCCCGCCGCTGGTCTTCCTGAACGGCCTGTACATCGTCTTCCAGTCCAGCACCTGGACGCTGACCTACCGCGAGTTCAAGGAGCGAGGCTGGGGACTGGAAGCTGGAAGTCCGAGACTGGGGGCTGGTAATACCGAACGTGCGTGAAACGTAAAACGTGAGGCGGGATCACGTTCTACGCTTCACGTATCACGTCCTCGATGATCAAAAGTGCCGAACGAAAGCACGCAACCGCGCCAGCGCGGTCGCCTGTACCGCGTCTTCATCAACCCAGAGGAGCGCCGCCTGCGAACCGGGTGGCGCATC
>DFBV01000154.1:0-3633 GCA_002366755.1 Anaerolineales bacterium UBA3071 | reverse complement strand
TGCTTCTGACCACCTGGCTGGTGCGGCGGTTCCTGGACAGACGGCCCTTCCTCGACCTGGGGCTGCACCTGGGCCGCGGCCGGTGGGCCGACTTGCTCTTCGGCGCGGCCCTGGGCGGCGTGCTGATGGCCGGCATCACCCTGGTCGAATGGGCCGCTGGCTGGCTGGAGTTCCGGGGCTTCGCCTGGCAGACGGTGGGCTGGGGCCAGCTTCTGATCTCATTGGCCACCGCCTTCTTCGTGTACATCGCGGTAGGCATCAACGAAGAGCTGATGATGCGCGGCTACGTGATGCAGAACCTGGCCGAGGGGCTGAACATGCGCTGGGCGGTGGTCATCTCCTCGGTCGTCTTCGGCCTGCTGCACATGGGCAACCCATACGCCAGTTGGGTCTCCACTCTCAACGTCGCCGTGGCCGGCGTGTTCCTGGCCGCGGGCTACCTGGTCACCCGTTCCCTCTGGTTGCCCTTCGGCCTGCACTTCGGCTGGAACTTCTTCCAGGGCACGATCTTCGGCTTCCCGGTCAGCGGCACGGGCGGCTTTCATCTGATCCGCCAGACAGTGGCCGGGCCGGAGTGGGTGACAGGCGGCCCCTTCGGCCCCGAGGCGGGGCTCACAGGGTTGACGGCGATGGTGGTGGGCACGGCGCTGATCTGGCTGTGGGGAAGAGGACTCAAAAAACGTAATGCGTAAAACGTGCAGGAATAGGACGCGGATCAACACGGATTCTACGGATATGCACAGATACATTCTGAGAAACCCGTGGCAATCCGTCCAATCCGCGGGAATCCGCGTCCCATTTTCAGTCCTCTGGGCAGCAGCCTCAGTAGTAGTTATCTCATGGCCAGAAACGGGGGATGAACGTGCTCGCTATTGAAACGCACGACTTGACCAAGCAGTTCAACGGACTCACAGCAGTAGATCACCTGGACCTGGCCGTGCGCCAGGGAGAGATCTTCGGCTTCCTCGGCCCCAACGGTGCGGGCAAAACCACCACCATCCGCATGTTGATGGACATCATCAGGCCCGACAGCGGGCGCATCCATATCTTCGGACAGCCGCTGGCACCGCAGACGCTGGATCGCATCGGCTACCTGCCGGAGGAACGAGGGCTGTACCGCAAGATCAAGACGGTGGACTGCCTGGCCTACCTGGCGGTGCTCAAGGGCATGCCGCGGCGCATAGCGCGGGAGCGGGCGCTGGCGCTGCTGGAACGGGTGGATCTGGCCGACTCTGCGGACAAGAAGGTGGAGACGATGAGCCGGGGCATGCAGCAGAAGGCGCAGTTCGTCGCCACCCTCGTGCACGATCCAGAGTTGCTCATTCTCGATGAACCATTCCATGGCCTCGACCCGCTCAACACCGAGTTGCTCAAAGAGATGGTTCTGGAGCTACACGAGCAGGGCAAGACCATCATCTTCAGCACCCACCAGATGAACCAGGTGGAAGCGCTGTGCGACCGCATCCTGCTCATTGACCACGGGCGGGCAGTGCTCTACGGCCCGCTGCAGGAGATCAAGGAACGGTACGCACCGCACGCGGTGCAGTTCCGCGGCGAAGCGATTCCCGCTGACCTGCCGGGAGCGCAGCGGTTGGAGCAGCAGGAGGAGGGCATTGTCGCCTACCTGGCCGACGGCGTCACGCCGCCGGCGTTCCTGCGGCAACTGGTGGAGAGCGGAGCGGCAATCACCCATTACGAGGTGGTCACACCGCCACTGGAGGACATCTTCATCGAGGTGGTGGAGAGGGAGAGGCAAAGATGAACAAGATCTGGGCAGTCGCTCGTCACGAGTTTCTCACCAACCTCAAGCGGCCTAGCTTCATCATCGCCACCATCGCCGTGCCGCTGGTGGGCGCGCTGGCCCTGGGCGTCGGCGGACTGTTCGGTGGACAGGTGGAAGAATACCTTGAGGAGCTCTTCACCGGCAAGGGGGCAGTGGTGGCCTACGTAGACCATTCGGGGCTCTTCACGCCTCCGCTGCCGGCCTATGCCGACACCTATATCCTCTACGAGGACGAGGCAGCGGCCAAGGCCGCACTGCTGGCGGACGAGATCGGGAGCTACATGGTGATCCCCGAGGAGTATCTACAGAGCGGCAAGATCATGGCCTACAGCAAGAGCAGTTCCTTCTTCTCCAGCGCTATCTCTACCAGCAAGGAGAACGTGCAGGGCTTCTTCACCGATCACCTCCTGGCGGGCCAGGTGGACCCCACGCTGCAGGCCCGCGTGGTGGATCCCGTGCAGCTCACGCCGGTGGCCTTGGACGAGCAGGGAGAGCCAACGACCAGCGGCCCTATGGCCTTCGTTAGCACCTTCGTCGTCCCCTACCTCCTCGCCATCCTGCTGATGATCACCATCTTCACCTCCTCCGGCTTCCTACTGCAAGGGGTAGGGGAGGAGAAAGAGAACCGGGTGATCGAGATCCTACTCTCCTCTCTCTCCACGACTCAGCTTTTGGCAGGGAAGATCCTGGGCCTGGGAGCGCTGGGGCTGACGCAGGTGCTCGTCTGGCTGGGGGCAGGGATGGCGCTGCTGAGCGGTGCGGTGGCGATCTTCGCTCTGTCGGGTCTGCTGGTCATCAGCGCCTCAACGGTGATTCTGGGATTGATCTACTTCCTCCTCGGCTATCTGCTCTTCGCCACCATGATGGCCAGCGCCGGTGCGCTGGGCTCGACGGCCCGCGAGGGTCAGCAGATTTCCGGCATCTTCTCCTTTCTGTCGGCCGTGCCCTTCATGTTCGGCAATTTCATCATGATGCAGCCCAACGCGGCGCTGGCCAAAGTGCTCAGCTTCTTCCCGCTCACCGCGCCCATCACCATGATGATGCGGCTGGCGCTGACCGCCATCCCGCCGCTGGAGGTAGCCATCAGCCTGGTCTTGCTGATTCTGGGTATCTTGGGCATACTTTGGGCGGGGGGCAAGCTGTTCCGCCTGGGGCTGCTGATGTACGGCAAGCGGCCCAGCGTGGCGGAGATGTGGCGTGCCTTGCGGCAGGCATAGTAGGAGGGAACCTTTCCGCCCTGCCGACCGTCATAATGCAGTAGATAGGCCAGTCTCATGGTCCTGGTCGGCCCTGGTCGGCGAAGCCGAAGCGGTACCCCGAGACTACTTCATGTTCCTAAGGAGGGACGAGATGAGAAACAGACCAGGATCTTTGGGCTTGCTGGTCCTTCTGAGCGCGCTGATTTTCAGCGCTTGTGCGCCACCCACGGCTCAACCTCCTGAGCCCCCAATCCCGCCACAGGACGAGTATTGTGTGGACAAAGGGACGGGAGCCAAACTGAGCTATCAAGAGGCTGTGGAGATCGCCCAGAACAGCGAGTGCCTTGAGCAGGGACAGCTCAAAGACACCCACTCCTGCAACGAAAACACCGGCACCTGGTGGATTGACCTGGACATAGACAAACCTGGCTGCATGCCAGCCTGTGTTATCAACGTGAACGACAAAACCGCCGAGATCAACTACCGCTGCACGGGACTCATTCCGCCAGCGGAGAACGTGGCACTGTCGGAGAAGCAGCGACTGACCTCACCCGATGTGAGCCAAGCCGACCTGGCAGATCTGGTCAGCGGCAACAGCGGTTTTGCCTTCGACCTCTACCAGGCTATTCGAGGAGAGGATGGCAACCTCTT
>DFBV01000250.1 GCA_002366755.1 Anaerolineales bacterium UBA3071 | reverse complement strand
ATCACTCACCTGCCACCCGAAGCCTACGGCGCGCTCCCCTACGCCAAACTGGCCCAGGACGTGGCGCGCTTCATCTACGAACGGGGCAAGCTGCTGGTGGCCCGGAAGCAGCCGGGGCTGACGCCCCTCGACCCCGAGGCGCTGGACCCGTACCCGGGTCGGCTGCTGGGCGATGATGCGTCCGCCCAGGCGCTGGAAGCATTGCAACGTCTGGCTACTCCAGAGACGATGGCTTGCTACGGTTCACCGGAGCAAATCGTGGCCGCGGCCGAGCGGCAGGCCCGCGAAGCGCCGCTCCGCTATTTCGGGTTTGCACAGGTATGGCCCCGACTGCTGGAAGCCATGGGGCGCGACCGGAGTCTGCGTGACCATTGGCAAGGCAAGCTGGCGTCCGACTAGCCGCACCGTGCAATTTGGGAGGACCTGGTTCAATCAAGGATTCCCAATTTGACACCCGAAACGTTTTAGGTTATAATGGGGTTGCCTCTCAAAAACGTTTTGGGGTACATCGTGCCCGATGGTGTTGACATCGGGCTTCCGGTCTGACCCGTGGATCTCTGCACCCGCATTGCTTCCTGCCACAGGCTGGCCTTTCGGCGACCGAGGAGGCACTTGTGCCAGTCATCCTCAAGGACATCGCTGCCAGACTGAACCTCTCCGTTACCACCGTCTCGCGCGCCCTGGGCGGCTATCCTGACGTGGCCGCCGAGACCCGCGAGCGGGTCTTGCAGGCGGCAGAGGAGATGGGCTACCATCCCGATGTCACCGCCCAACGGTTGCAGAAGCGTCGCACGGACACCATCGGTTTGGTCATCCCCACCTCCGGCCCCCGCTTCTCCGATCCCTATTTCACCGAACTGTTGGCTGGCGTCGGCAACGAGACGGCCCGGCAGCAGTTTGAGTTGCTGATCGCCACCCGTCCCCCCGACACCCCCGAGGAGCGAGAAACGTACGAGCGGATGGTGCAGGGCCATCGGGTGGACGGCCTGCTCGTGGCCCGTACCCGCCGTCGAGACGAGCGGATAGCTTTCTTGTGCGGAAACGGATTCCCCTTTGTCGCCTTCGGGCGTTGGGGGGAGGAATTGGATTTCCCCTATCTGGATGTGGACGGGCAGGCAGGGATGGATCAGGCCACCCAACACCTCATTAATCTGGGCCATCGTCGCATTGCTTACATCGGCGCGCCCCGCGAGCTGATGTTTGCTCACTTCCGGCTAGGGGGTTACCGGCAGGCGATGGAGCGTCATGGCTTGCCAATAGAAGATGGGCTGATCGCCGTCGGCGATCTGACACAGAAAGGCGGATATGAAGAGGCTCAGCGATTATTGGGCCTCAAGGTGCCGCCGACCGCTATCCTGGCCGGCAACGATCTGACTGCGCTGGGGGTAATCAGCGCGGCGCAGGAACGAGGGCTGGAGGTGGGGCGCGATCTTTCCGTGGTGGGCTTTGACGACATCCCCCAGGTGGAGCATGCTCATCCTTCCTTGACCACCGTCAGCCAGCCGATTTACGACATCGGAGTGACCATCTGTCGTATGTTGATCCAACTATTGCAGGGCGAGGAGTTGACTGAACGGCAGGTGCTCTGGCAGCCAGAGCTCGTCGTCCGCTCTTCCAGCGGCCCGCCGGGGCCAGGCACTGTTTCGCGAGATCTCGCGAAATGAAAGGAGGTGATGCCATCGCTTTTGCGCTGTATCGTCGGAAGCCGACGCCATTCAATAGCGAACGGCGTCGGGATGTCGGAACAACCATATCGTTCACTCCTTAGGAGGAGGAATACAATGAAAAGGTTAACATCACTGTTGCTAGTGCTCACGTTGGTGGCCACCTTCTTGGCCGCCTGCCCGGCTCCCACTCCGCAGATCATTGAGGTCGAGAAAGAGGTGGTGGTCGAGAAGGTGGTGGTCGAGACCGTCGAGGTCGAGAAGGTGGTGGTCGAGACCGTCGAGGTCGAAAAAGAGCGGACCGTTGTCGAGTTCTGGACCTCGGAGACTCAGGCAGAGCGGATGAAGACCCAGGAAGCCCTGGCCGCCCGCTTCATGGCTGACAACCCCGACGTCCTGGTCACGGTAGTGGCCGTGGACGAGAACGACATCCCGGAGAAGGTCGCTGCGGCCAAGGCGGCTGGCGCTCTGCCCGACGTGATGCACCTCAGCATTGACTACGTCGTCGGCTACGCCAGCGAGGGGCTGCTGGACGAGGTGGCTAACACTGAGGCCATCGAGGAACTGGGCGAGGACGGCTTCTTCGCCGGCACGCTGGAGTTCGCCAAGTCGCCCACCGGCGCGGCCAAGTACGCCGCTGTGCCCATTGATTCCTGGGTGCAGGGTATCTGGTACCGCAAGGACCTCTTCGAGGCCGCCGGCCTGAACCCGCCCCAGACCTGGGCCGACATCATGACCGCCGCCAAGCACTTCAACAACCCGGCCGAAGGCTTCTACGGCATCGTCCTGGGCACCTTCCCCAACGAGGTCTTCACCCAGCAGGTGTTCGAGGAGTTCGCCATGGCCAATGGTGCGCGGCCGTTCGACGCAGACGGCAACATCGTCCTGGGAAGCGATCGGTTCGCGGAGGCAATGGACTACTACGCCGAGTTGAGCGAGTACGGTCCTCCGGGCAAGACGACCTGGCGCGACTGCCGCCAGTACTTCATCGCTGGGCAATGCGCGATGATGTTCTACTCCACCTACATCATGGATGACCTGGCCGGCCTGGTAGCCGACCTGCAGGTGGAGGTGGAAGACCTGGCTGGGAAGACCGGCATGGAGTCCCTGATGATCGGTGACCACGGCGACGAGGCCTCCTATGGCCAGGTCAACTACGTAGCCGTCACCCAGGGTGCTGACACTGAGGCTGCCAAGGCCTGGATCAAGTTCCTGCTGGCCGACGAGAACTACATTGAGTGGGTGACCATGACCCCGGCAGGCAAGACGCCGGTGCGCAAGAGCGCCGTCGAAGAGTGGTCACAGGCCAAACTGTTCGGCTACTACGATCCCGCCATCGCCGAGACCATCGCTGGTGGCCTGGACGCGGTCAAGCGCTGGGGCTACCAGGAAGGCAAGTCCTTCCCGCTGCTGTCCGACATCTACGGCTCGCTGATCGTGCCGCAGGCTGTGGTCAACGTCATCGAGGGTAGCATGACCTCAGACGAAGCCGCTGCCTGGGCTCAATCGCAACTCGAAAGTCTGGCGGCCGCCAAGCCCGTGGTACCGCTGCCTGAGTTGGCAGGGGCCATCGAGTTCTGGACCTCTGAGACCCAGGAAGAGCGCATGGCCGTCCAGGAGGCACTGGCGGCGGCGTTCATGGCTGCCAACCCCGGCACAGAGGTGCAGATCGTCGCCGTGGACGAGAACGACATCCCGGAGAAGGTCGCTGCGGCCAAGGCGGCTGGCGCTCTGCCCGACGTGATGCACCTCAGCATTGACTACGTCGTCGGCTACGCCACCGAAGGGCTGCTGGATGAGAGGGCCAATACTGCGGCCATCCAGGAACTGGGCGAGGACGGCTTCTTCGCCGGCACGCTGGAGTTCGCCAAGTCGCCCACCGGCGCGGCCAAGTACGCCGCTGTGCCCATTGATTCCTGGGTGCAGGGTATCTGGTACCGCAAGGACCTCTTCGAGGCCGCCGGCCTGAACTCGCCCCAGACCTGGGCTGACATCATGACCGCCGCCAAGCACTTCAACAACCCGGCCGAAGGCTTCTACGGCATCATCCTGGGCACCTTCCCCAACGAGGTCTTCACCCAGCAGGTGTTCGAGGAGTTTGCTCTGGCCAATGGCGCGCGGCCGTTCGATGTAGACGGCAACATCGTCCTGGGAAGCGATCGGTTCGCGGAGGCAATGGACTACTACGCCGAGTTGAGCGAGTACGGTCCTCCGGGCAAGACGACCTGGCGCGACTGCCGCCAGTACTTCATCGCCGGGCAGTGCGCGATGATGTTCTACTCCACCTACATCATGGACGACTTGGCTGGCCTGGTAGAAGACCTGCAGGTGGAGGTGGAAGACCTGGCCGGGAAGACCGGCATGGAGTCCCTGATGATCGGTGACCACGGCGACGAGGCCTCCTATGGCCAGGTCAACTACGTGGCCGTCACCCAGGGTGCTAACACTGAGGCTGCCAAGGCCTGGATCAAGTTCCTGCTGGCCGACGAGAACTACATTGAGTGGGTGACCATGACCCCGGCAGGCAAGACGCCGGTGCGCAAGAGCGCCGTCGAAGAGTGGTCACAGGCCAAACTGTTCGGCTACTACGATCCCACCATCGCCGAGACCATCGCTGGTGGCCTGGACGCGGTCAAGCGTTGGGGCTACCAGGAAGGCAAGTCCTTCCCGCTGCTGTCCGACATCTACGGCTCGCTGATCGTGCCGCAGGCTGTGGTCAACGTCATCGAGGGTAGCATGACCTCAGACGAAGCCGCTGCCTGGGCTCAATCGCAACTCGAAGACCTGGCAGGTCAGTAAGGTAGTACAATTGGGGTGTGCACCCTGACGGGTGCACACCCCTTTGCACAAGCGCGGTCGTAGTCTAGTTCTCGGTGCAAAAAGGGCGTAACCATAGGCCACCAGAGATGTTGTAGGGGATGAAACTCATCTCTTGGAGGCTGATGGATATGCTACGCGATAAGTTCCCTGCTGATCCCTTGTTTGTGGTCATTCTCGACCTCACCGGCATCACAATCGACCGCGAACTGGTCGAGATCGACCATATTCTGGAGGATGATGAGCTCTTCCAGCGGGTCAGGCACGACCTATCCCAACGGCGTCCGAAAACACTGGTCACTGGACGCAACTCCACCCCGGTGGAGGTGACCAAGCGCATGCTGGCGCTCAAGCACTTGTACGACTGGAGCTACGCGGACACGGTTCGATTCGTGAGCGACAGCCTGGGGCTGCGTTGGTTCTGCCGCATCTACCTCAACTCCGTGTGCAACGACAAGACGCTGCTGCGGTGGGCCAACCTGATTCAACCCGATACGCTGCAGTTGTTCAACCAACGGCTGAGCAACATCGCCTGTGAACTCAAACTCACCCGCGGGCGCAAGCTGCGCACCGATGGCACGGTGGTCGAGACCAACATCCATCACCCGACGGACAGCAGCCTGCTGGCGGATGGGGTGAGGGTGCTGAGCCGCCTGCTCAAACGGGCCAAGTCGATGGTGCAAGACACAGCCCAGCTGGCAGCCGACACCTTCCGCGACCGCAACCGCAGCGCCCGCAAGGCGGCGCGCCGCATCTACGAAGCCTCCCGTCGGCGGGGCGAAGAAGGCAAGGCCAATGTACAGAAGGCCTATTGCCATCTGGTACGCATTACCCAGGCCAGCGTTGCTCAGGCCCAGCGGGTACTGGCGGCTTTGGGAGACCATAAGGATAAGCAGGCGCAGAAGTTGAAGGCTGGCCTGGAGCAGTTCATCCCCCGCGTCGAGCAGGTCATCGCACAAACCCGCCGTCGGGTCTTTGAAGATGAGAAGGTGCCTGCGACCGAGAAGATCGTCAGTATCTTCGAGCCGCACACCGCTATCATCTGTCGCGGGAAGGCCAACAAACCGGTCGAGTTCGGCGGCAAGGTCTGGCTGGACGAAGTGGAGGGTGGCATCGTCAGCGACTACCGCATCCTGAGAGGCAACCCCAGCGACAAGAACCAGTGGCAACCCAGCCTCGACCACCACGTCGAACTGTTTGGCAGACCGCCCTACCAAGCCAGTGCCGACCGGGGGGTGTATTCCGCCCCCAATGAGGCCTACGCCAAGCAGATCGGTGTCAAACAAGTGATCCTTCCCAAACCCGGTCACAAATCGAAAGCCCGGCGGCAGCATGAGCGGCAACGGTGGTTCAAACGGGAACGCCGCTTCCACGCCGGTGTCGAGGGTCGCATCAGCGTCCTCATGCGCAAGCATGGGCTCGATCGCTGCCTCTACCACGGCGAAGATGGCTTCGGACGCTGGGTCGGATGGGGTATCATCGCTGGCAACCTGGCTGTGATGGGAGCAGCACTGGCCGTCCGGTGATCCGTCGGCCACGAGGAGGAAAAGCGTGAAAGGACTGCTCGCCGGATTGACGGTGTGCTTGCTCATCAGCCTGTCGTTGGTACTGGTGGCAGATCGAGTGCGAAGGGGTTGCCCCCCTCTGCTGGCATCCCTCGGCCGACCAGCAAGTAGGTTACAGGGCGGAGAATGGGTCATCCTATCTACCCTGAGTGACAGAACCCCCTGGTTCCGCGCCCACGCTGGCGAAGCCAGGTGGGAGTTCGTGCTTGAGAAATGGCGGTGGAGGATACGCACTGCCACCTCAGGTGGGGCAGGCTGGATAGCAGCGGCAGATATCTCCTCCAAGACGGCGATGCCGGCATCGGTGAGCGGAGGTTTTTAAGGTTCGGTCAATCCCAGGGAGCAGTGCGCCCACCTAGCTAGTTTTGCACCGCAAACGAGTCTAAGGAGGACGAATAATGGCTATTTTAGGACGGTCAATGCGCGCCAGAGAGGCCAGGCTGGCCTACTGGCTGATTCTGCCCACTGTGCTCATCATCGCCGGACTCGTCTTCTACCCTGTGCTCTACAACGTCTGGCTCTCTTTCTATCAGGTGACGACCGGCAACCTGGGCGAGGCAGCGCCTTTTGTGGGGCTTGAAAACTATCGTTACGTGCTAAAAGACGTAACGCGGTTCCTTCCGGCCCTGCGCACCACCTTCGTCTACTCCATTGTTGGTATGCTTCTCTCACTGATCGTAGGGCTGGTCGCCGCTCTGCTGTTAAATGCGAAATTCCAAGGGCGCGGGGTCGCGCGGGGCATTATGCTCTTTCCTTACGCAGCTCCCACCATTGCCATGGCTCAGATTTTCAAGTGGATTGTGCAGCCCAACGGCTTGGTGAACTGGCTTCTGATGGAGGCCAACATCATCCCGCTGCCCAGAGCCTGGCTAACGGAAAGAGGGTTGGCTCTCCCCGCCGTGCTTCTGTTCCAGACTTGGAAGTATTTCCCCTTCTGTATGCTGATGATCCTGGCCCGGCTCCAGGCCATTGACGAAACGTTGTACGAGGCCGCCGAAGTGGACGGGGCCAGCGCCTGGCAGCGTTTCCGGCACATCACCCTGCCAGAGCTGCGGTACGTGTTGCTCACCATCGGTCTTTTGCGGCTCATCTGGAACTTTAACAAGTTCGACGATATCTGGCTGCTCACCGGAGGGTCCTCTGGTACAATGGTGCTGCCTGTGCTCACGTACCAATACAGTTTCGGGCTCAACAACTTCGGCTGGGGGGCCGCCAACGCGATGATCCTGGCCCTGATTCTAGTGGTCTTTATGTTTTTCTACATGAGGGAGGTAGTCGAATGAGCAACATTGCGCAGGCTCAACCGTTGAAGAGAAGGCGTCCGCTCCCGTGGGGCCGCATCCTTTTGTATATCGTACTGGCTATCTTCATACTCTCCGTGTTGGTACCGTTCTACTGGATGCTCCGCACCTCGCTGATGAAGTTTGGCGAGATCGTCGCCTACCCGCCACGACTGACGCCCCGAAACTGGTCCAACTTCTCCGCCTACGGGAAACTCTTCGAACAACAGCAGTTTCTTTGGGGCATCAGGAACAGTTTCATCGTCTCCATAGTCGTGGTTGTGCTCACCGTGATCTTCTCTACGCTGGGGGCCTACGCCGTCGCGCGCATGAGGTTTCCGGGCAAGGCCTGGTTCATGCGGGGCGTCATCGTGGTCTACATGTTCCCGGCCGTCATGCTGATGATCCCCATGTTCGTGATAATGTCTCGCATCAAAATGACCGGTACCGGCGGCATCCGGGACACTTTGGGCCTGATCATCGTCTACCTGACCCAGACGATGCCGGTAGCAACCTACATGCTCTCCAGTTACTTCAAGACCGTGCCCGAGGAGATTGAGGAAGCTGGCATCATGGATGGCTGCACCCGCTGGTCGGTGATCTACCGCATAACCATTCCCCTGTCACTGCCGGCTATTGCGTCGGTGGCGCTGTACACCTTTATGATCGCCTGGAACGAGTATATGTTCGCCTTTATCCTGCTCAAGGCAAAAGAGACGCTGACTCTGCCCATCGCCTTCTACCGCATCTTCGGCCAGTTCAATACAGCCTGGGACATGGTCATGGCCGCGGCCATGGTGATCGCGGTGCCCGTCATCATAGCATTCCTCGCCTCCGAGAAATACTTTGCTGAAGGGTTAACCGCGGGCGGCGTGAAAGGATAAAGGCCGAAGCGGAAATGGAAAGCTAAACAGCGCCACGGCTCGCTTCACCATCAGAGGCACGGAGAGTCGCTATGACAGGCAGAGTGGCGGTACTCTCCGCGCCTCTGTAGCGAAACGCATCCCCTAATTCTTACGCCGTCTTTCCGCACATGACCGTCTCCGATAACATCGGCTTCGGTCCGCGTATGCAACACGTGCCAAAACCGGAGATCGAGAAGCGAATCAAATCCACGGCCGCAATGGTGCATATTGAGGATCTGCTGGAGCGTTACCCGGCGCAGTTGAGCGGCGGGCAGCGCCAGCGGGTGGCCCTGGCCCGCGCCCTCGCCGCTCAGGCTCAGGTACTGCTGATGGACGAGCCGTTGAGCAACCTGGACGCCCTACTACGCCTGGAAATGCGCGCCGAACTCAAGGCCCTGATGGATGAACTCGACACCACCGTGGTGTACGTCACCCACGACCAGGTGGAGGCGCTTAGCCTGGGCGACCGGATTGCGGTCATGCACAGCGGCGAATTCATGCAGGTTGATGAGCCGATGAAGGTGTATGACCGCCCGGCGGCGCACTTTGTGGGTGGCTTCATCGGCAATCCTCCCATGAACTTCCTCACCGCCCGGCTGGTGGACGGTGGCGCAACAGTTCTGGTGAACGAGACGAGATTATCCATTGCGCCCGAGGTAGCGGGCCACCTGCGGGCAACGGGGCAACCAACCGTCTGGTTGGGCATTCGCTCCGAAAACATTGGCCCACTGGACGTCCACGCCGAAGGCGCGTTGCCGGCGCGGGTGATCGTCGCCGAACCGTTGGGCTCACACATACTACTCACTGTGAAACTAGGCGATGCCATCGTGAAAGTGAATGCTCACCCGGACTCCGCCTTCCGAGCCGGGCAGGATATCTGGCTGCGCCTGATCCCTGAAAAGATCCGTTGGATGGATAAGGAGACGGACCAGGCGCTAAACTAGACCTCGCCACAGCGGGTATGGTGAATTCGTAGTGGCGACTTTCGCTCGTTTCCCGTCGTAGACGACCAAAGTCGTCACTACGAGCCAATTGCCAGCGTCCAGTGGAGGAGGAAGAGTTCTCTTGCATCGCATCCGCCTGACCGAAGACAAAATCACCGACCGCCTGGAACTGGTTGAGACGCTCGTCTATCGACGACGCCAACCCTTACCCCCCACTTCCACGCTGGCGATGAATCCCCAGTTACCCCTGACGTGAACGATGGCGGTTGGCCAGTCATGGAATCTGGCGCAGGATTTCACCCAGGTGGGAGATTTGATAGGAGACGAGTCTGATGTATCTGAAAGGCGCGAAAACGCGGGAAATGATTGGGAGTATCGGACGAAGTCCCACCTCCAGCCGACATTGAGCGGGTAAGGATCGTCACCGAGATAGTGGAGTGTTTCGAGCCACGAGTTCGCCCTGGTGATCACGCCTACTGCCAGCAAATCCCTGGGAGGAGCAACAAATATGTCGGATCGGACAGTAAGAGTGGGTTTGGTTGGATGCGGCAATATAGGCGCGCGTGCCCATCTCCCCACCTGCACCCAGATCCCGGAGGCGGAAGTTGTGGCCGTGTGCGATATTGTTGAGGAGCGGGCTCGCGCGGCCGCGGAGCGCTCAGGAGCAACGGCTTACACCGACTACTGCCAACTCCTGGAGCACCAGGACGTTGACGTGGCAATCATCGCCCTCCCCAACGACCTCCACGCCGAGGCATCCATCGCTGCCGCAGAGACCGGTAAGCACGTCCTCTGCGAGAAGCCGATGGCGCTCACGCTGGAGGAGGCCGATGCCATGATCGAAGCAGCAAAGAAGACTGGCGTCAAAATGATGGTTGGGCAGACGCGGCACTTCGATCATCGCTATGTGAGCATCAAAGAACAACTGGATGCAGGGATGGTAGGGCGGCTGGTCTTCATCCGACACTCGGCGCGTCAATTCCTGCCCTTCCCCCCTGATGCATGGCAGTGGGACCCCCAGCGGGGCGGCGGGGTTTTTTTGAACATCAGCATCCACGCTACGGATCTCCTCCGTTGGTTCTTCGGAGAGGATGCGGTTGAGGTATTCGCTGTGGCGAAGTCGGTGAGGGAAGCGGCGCGAGCGGCGGGCTCCTACGATCACGCCTTCATCACCTGCCAGTTCGAGGGGGGCGGGGTCGGCTTCGTGGAGCCCAGTTGGGTCTATCCGGGCGACTTTGGCGGAACGCTCTACGCCCAGTTGGACGTGGTGGGCACAGCAGGGAAGGTACAGTACGCCGACAAAGACACCAACCCCATGCTGATCTACACCACTGAGAAGGGCCACGAACTGCCACGCTATTTCGAGTTCATGTCCACGACTGAGTACGCCTTCGACGAGGAGATCCGCCACTTTGCGCGCTGCATTCTGGACGACCAGGAGCCGGCCGTCAGCCTGCAGCACGCCCGCGCCGCACTGGAAATGACGCTGGCGGCACAGCGCTCGGCCGAGACAGGGCAGCCGGTGCAGTTGCCGCTAGAATAGGAGGTCAACTACATGGGGGGAATCATCAGGGTAGGCTTGATCGGCTGCGGGAACATTGGCATGGGCGCGCACCTTCCCGCCTACGCCCACATCCCGGAGGCCGAACTGGTGGCCGTGTGCGACATTGTCGAGAAACGTGTCCAGGCGGCCGCGGAGTGCTCAGGAGCGACGGCCTACATGGACTACCGGCAACTCCTGAAGCGCCGGGATATTGACATGGTGGATATCTGCCTCCCCTCTGACCTCCACGCCGAGGCGTCCATCTCTGTCGCCGAGGCCGGCAAGCATATACTCTGCGAGAAGCCAATGGCGCACACGCTGGAGGCCGCCCAGGCCATGATCAATGCGACGCAGAAGGCCGGCGTCAAGCTAATGATCGGCCAGGTGCGGCGTTTCGACCATCGCTATGCGAGCATCAAGGCCCAGATGGACGCCGGCAAGGTGGGGCGGCAGGTCTTCATTCGGCGCGCGGAGCGGCAGTTCTTACCCTTCCCGCCGGAAGCCTGGCAGTGGGACACCAAGCGGGGTGGCGGGGTGATCCTGGACATTGGCGTGCACGCCACAGATCTCTTCCGCTGGCTCTTTGGCCAGGAGGCCGTCGAGGTCTATGCAGTAGCGAAATCGGTGCGGGAGGCGGCCAGGGAGGCTGGCTCCTACGACCACGCCTTCATCACCTGCAAGTTCGACGGGGGCGGGGTGGGCTTTGCTGAGGCGAGTTGGGCCTATCCGCAGGGCTTCGGCGGGGCGCTCTACGCCCAGTTGGATGTGGTGGGCACAGAGGGGAAGATCCAGTACGCCGACAAGGACACCAATCCGATGCTGATCTATAGCACCGAGAAGGGGCACGAACTGCCTCGCTACTTCCGCTTCATGTCCACCACAGAGTATGCTTTTGAGGAAGAGATCCGCCACTTCGTGCGCTGCATCCTAGATGACCGGGAGCCGGTTGTCAGCCCGCAGGACGCCTGTGCCGCGTTGGAGATGGCCCTGGCGGCGCAGCGCTCGGCAGAGACAGGGCAGCCAGTGCATTTGCCGTTGCAGGAGGAGACCAGATGGAGAGAATCAACCTTGGCGTAGTCAGCTACGCCCACCCGCACGCAGCAAAGTACGCCGCTGCCATCATTGCCTGCCCCTGGGCCAATCTGGTAGGCATCGCTGGGCTGGGGGGCAACTTCGCTCTGGCGAAGGAGGAAGCCGAACGGTACGGCGTCCCCTACACCGCCGACTACCGGCAGTTGCTGCTGCGCGAGGACCTGGCGGGGGTGTACGTGGGGACAGAGCCCGCCCGCCATCTGGAGGTGGTCACTGAGGCCGCCTCCCACGGCAAGCACGTCCTCTGCGACAAGCCCATCGCCCTGACGCTGGCAGAGGCCGACGAGATCATCCGCCTGTGCCGGAAAGCCAGCGTCAAACTGATGGTACCCTTCAACCCCCGCTTCCAACTCCCGCTGATGAAGGTGAAAGCTGCCCTGGAGAGCGGCGAGGCCGGCGAACTGGTCTCTATCTTCGCCATCAAGTACGGCAAGCTGCCCACCAAGATCCCTGGCCCGGCCGACTACGGCTGGTTGGTGGATCCAAAGCAAGCCGGGGGTGGTGGATTCCTGGACATCGGCATCCACGCCGTGGACGGTCTGCGCTGGCTGGCTGGCAGCGAGGCTCGCCGGGTCCACGCCCACGTCGGCACCGCGCTCTACGAGGGCCTTCCGGTGGACGATATCGGGACCATGACTGTCGAGTTCGAGAACGGCGTGCTGGGGGCTCTGAGCGCCGGCTGGGCCAACCCCGACGGCTACCCCACCTGGCTGGACGTGCGCTTCGAGATTCTGACCACGAAGGAAGCTTTCCTCATTGATAGCCCCTACCACGACTACTGGTGCTACGGGCCGGACCGCGCTGAGAGGCAGTACTGGTGGCGGCGGGACGTGGATGGCCTGGTGAACGAGTTCGTCCGCACCATCCTGGAGGATCGGGAACCGGCGATCAGCGGCGAGGACGCCAGAGCAGCGTTGGCTATCACGCTGGCCGCCTACGAATCGTCGCGGACAGGCCAGGTCATCTCATTGGA
>DFBV01000233.1 GCA_002366755.1 Anaerolineales bacterium UBA3071 | reverse complement strand
CAGGCGGAACTGCCCTCTCACCACTTGAGGAGGCCAAGCACAGGAGATCGTTCGCCGTGGAAGACCTGGACGGCTGAGGCAGGGAGAAAGGGTAGAGAAGGGAGATTGGGTTATGCGTCTAGAAGGCAAAGTAGTCCTCATCACCGGCGGAGCGGCCGGAATCGGTCAGGCTACCGCCCTTCGCTTCGCCGAGGAGGGAGCAAAGGTCGTCATCTGTGATGTCAGCGAGGAAGCGGGCCAACGCACGGTTGACCAACTAGGGCCCGATGCCGCCTTCTACCGGGTGGACGTTACCGACCGCCGAGCAGTGCAGGAGTGGGTGGACGATGTGTTTGCTCGCTACGGCCGGATCGACGTGCTGGTCAACAATGCCGGCGTCTTGCGGGACAACATGCTGGTCAAAGTCAAGCACGGCGAGCTGGTCAAGCAGATGCCCGAGGAGGAGTTCGATCTGGTTGTGGCGGTCAATCTCAAGGGCGTGTTTAACTGCACCCAGGCCGTCGCTCCCTACATGATCAGGCAAGGCAGCGGCGTGATTCTCAACGCTACCTCAGTCGTTGGGCTTGACGGCAACTTTGGTCAGACAAACTATGTGGCAACCAAGGCCGGCGTGATTGGCATGACCAAAGTGTGGGCCCGCGAGCTAGGCCGCTACAATATCCGCGTCAACACCGTTGCCCCGGGCTTCATTCTAACGGACATGCTCCGCCAGATGCCGGAGAACGTCCTGCAACAGATGATAGCACGTGTGCCGCTGGGCCGCATAGGACAGCCTGGCGACGTGGCCGGTGCCTACCTCTTCCTGGCATCGGACGAGGCATCATTCATCTCTGGTGCTGTCTTGCGGGTAGATGGCGGTGTCGTCGTTGGGACGTAAGAGTAGTGACACCATCCGGTCCACCACTCTCACCTCAGCCCCGTCTCCAGCCGGGCGATCACCATGCGCTGGATCTCGCTGGTCCCCTCGTAGATCTCCGTCACCTTGGCGTCGCGGAAGTAGCGCTCAACGGGCAGCTCCTTACTGTAGCCCATCCCGCCGTGGATCTGGATCGCCTGGGTGGTCACCCACATGGCCGTCTCTGAGGCGTACAGTTTGGCGATTGAGGACTCCAGGGTATAGCGACGCTCCGTCTTCTTCCACGCCTCTTTGGCCAGCGCCGCCTGGTACATCAGCAGCCGACTGGCCTCGATGCGGCACTTCATGTCGGCCAGCTTCTGCTGGATCATCTGGAAGTGGCCGATCTTATGACCAAAGGCTTGACGGTCTCGCGCATACTGCACGGAGGCCTCGTAAGCTGCCTCAGCAATACCCAGCGCCTGGGCAGCAATGCCAATGCGACCCGCGTCCAGTACAGCCAGGGAGATCTTGAAGCCCTCACCTTCCTTCCCCAGACGAGCCTCTACGGGGCATTTGTAGTCCTCGAAGTGGATCTCGCAGGTAGCCGAGGCGCGGATGCCCAGCTTGGGTTCGGTCTTGCCCAGTTCAAAGCCCGGCTCCTCTGTATCGACAATTAAGGCACTGACGCCCCGATGGCGGGGCTTGGCCTCGGGATCGGTCTGGGCGAAGGCAACGATGTACTTCGCCACGGGGCCACTGGTGATCCAGGACTTGGTGCCGTTGATGATATAGTGGGAGCCATCGAGTGAGAGAGGTGCAGCCACCCGCATGTTCCCGGCATCGGATCCGGACTGGGGCTCGGTGAGAGCGTAGGATCCGATGGCCTCTCCGCTGGCGACCGGTTGGAGGTATTGCCGCTTCTGCTCTTCGGTCCCGTAGCGGAGAATACCGTAGCAGTAGAGAGAATTGCAGACGGACATGATGACAGCATGAGCCGCATCTGCCTTGGAGATCTCCTCCAGGGCCAGTACGTAGGCTATGGTATCCATTCCCACGCCGCCGTACTCCTCAGGCACCTCAATGCCCATGAAGCCCTGTTCCCCCATCCTCATGATGGTCTCATGCGGGAACTCGCCGGTCTCGTCATGGTGGGCCGCGATAGGAGAGATCTCGTTTTGGGCGAAGTCTCGCGCCATGTCGCGGATCATCCGCTGTTCGTCGCTGAGCTGCAGGTCCATGCCAAACCTCCTCGTTTGAGATGATGCTGCCATGTGATTATGTCCATTGTCTGGACGGCAGACGTCTATATGCACTCAACAGTCATTATACCACATCAGCAGGCCTGCGGCAACACCATGCCGGTGACCGTTGCACGCTGAGATCTGCTTCTTCCAAAGTCTCGGTGCAGCGGCGCAATGACTAACAGCGACCAGTCTGAACCAATGGCTCCATGCAGTAGTCCAGGCCCCGACGCGATCCCGCTGATTGAGCAGCGGAATGAATGATTCCGTCCCCGAAACTGCCTACGTGCGAATTGCGCCTGGGCACGAATCATGGTATACTTGTACAAAGCAGCGCTGCGGAAGTACCAAACCGCCAGGATAGCAGCACTGCCCAGCGAGAGCTTCTTGTTCAGGAGAATGATTAATGACGTTCCTGTTCTCGAACAGCGACGACAAAGGGCAGAGCTTCCTTGAATACGCCCTCATCATAGTGTTGATTGCCATCGTCGTCCTGGCCATACTGCTCATCATGGGCGACGACATTCGTGTCTTTGTCATCGAGTTGTGGGACAAGGCCCTGCGTTTGCTTTCCGGCCAGTAAGTGAAGCAGCGACTCTCACTCTCCGTCTCCCCTCCCATGTCCCTCCGTTCACTGATTACGGGGGTGCGAAGCCAACTGGCAGCGCTGGCACAAGGAGCCCTCGATCTGCTCTTTCCCCCGCGCTGCGTGGCCTGTGGCCGTTTCGGCTCCCTGTTCTGTGCATCCTGTCTGGCTCAAGTTGAGCCACTGCTGCCGCCCATGTGCGAGCGCTGCGGGCGTCCCACTCCCTCCGGCGGCATCTGCTCACTTTGCCGTCGTATGCCCTCTGCCCTGGATGGCATCCGCTCCGCCGCCATGTTCGAAGAACCACTGCGCTCCGCCGTTCACCACTTCAAGTACAACAATGCACGAGAGCTGGCCGCACCGCTGGCTTTGCTATTGCGAGATTGCTGGCATCGCCTCCCGCTCCCTGGCGATGTTCTGCTGCCCGTCCCCCTGCACGAGCGGCGGCTGCGGGAACGGGGCTATAACCAGGCCGCGTTGCTGGCTCGAGAATTGGGACAGTTGCTCGACATGCCCGTCATTGAGGAAGCAGTACAGCGGGAGCGACAGACTCTGCCACAGGTGGGCCTCAGCGCCCGCGAGCGTCGACAGAACGTAGCTGGCGCCTTTCACTGCCCCGACGCAGCCATGCGCGGCCGCCGCGTTGTGCTGATTGACGACGTGTGCACCACCGGGGCCACCCTGGAGGCTTGTGCGACTGCCCTGCGACAAGATGGCCAAGCAGCAGCCGTTTGGGCGCTTACCGTAGCGCGAGCCCGTCGGCTCGACGACGCAACGCCACCGCCAACGAGTTGACACCTGGCCTGAAGTGGCTACAATAGACGTTCATTGGCAAGACAGTCAACGACCTACTCGTGCACCATTCACAATCCTGTCGAAAGGAGCTACACTCATGGAACTGACCATCACAGGAAAGAATCTGGAAGTCAGCGATTGGCTCTACGAGTTTGTGGAAAGGAAGATCAACCGTCTGGATCGCTACCTGCCCGGGATCGAGGAAGCACGGATCGAGTTGTCGGTGGAAAACACCAGGAACGCCAACCAGCGCCAGCGAGCTCAGTTGACGCTGCGTCGCGGAGGGATCATCCTGCGGAGCGAAGAACGGTCAGCCGATATGTTCGCAGCAGTAAACGCCGCGCTGGACAAGATGCAGCGCCAAATTGATCGCTACAAGGGCAAGCGCTGGGAGCGCAAAGCGCCGAGGGAACCGGAGCCTATCGAAGTGGCGGAGGAAGAGGCAGAGCCTCGCATTGTGCGCACTAAGCGGTTCTCCATGCTCCCCATGACTCCTGACGAAGCCGTCGAGCAGATGGAACTGCTGGGCCACGACTTCTTCATCTTCTTCAACACCGAAGAGGACGGTATCAACGTGCTGTATCGGCGAAAGGACGGCGACTACGGGCTATTGCAACCTGAGTTGGTCTAGTCCCCGCCAATCACCACCCAACGCTCGGAATGGCTTATGAGATCACAGCGAGCGTTCTTCAACCGGCCTGCTGAACGTGACCTATCTCCAGAAAGAACGAACCTGCCAATGGATACTCTGAAGGATCTCCGACACCTCTTTCCAGTGACGCAGCGCTATGTCTATCTCAACCACGCTTCGACCGGGCCGCTGCCCACTCCCGCTGTGGAGGCCATGATCTCGTTCATCGCCCAGCGAGAAGGGCGAGAAGAGGCTGGCCTGGAGTCGTGGGACGAGCGCGTGGCCAAGGTGCGCGGGTTGGTGGCGCGTCTGATTCATGCCACGGTCGAGGAGATCGCTTTCGTGGGCAGCACATCTCACGGACTGAACATCGTGGCCGCGGGCCTCGACTGGCAGGCCGGTGACAACGTGGTCTGCGCTGAAACGGAGTTCCCGGCCAATGTCTACCCCTGGCTCAACCTGCGCCGCAAAGGAGTCGAGGTGCGCTTCGCCCAGGAGCGGCAAGGCCGCATTCCCCTGGAAGCTATCGCTGAACAAATGGATGATCGCACGCGGATGGTGGCCCTGAGTTTCGTGGAGTTCTTCACCGGCTACCGCAACGACCTGGCAGCCGTCAGCGGACTCTGCCGCCAGAACGGGGCGCTGCTGTGCGTGGACGGCATCCAGGGCCTGGGCGCGCTGCCACTGGACGTGAACGAGTGCGGTGTGGATTTCCTGGCTGCACAGGCGCCAAAGTGGCTACTGGGCCCCATCGGCATTGGTTTCCTGTATTGCCGCCGTCAGCGGCTGCCTGAACTCGATCTGGCCATGGGGGGCTGGCGAGGCGTGGTCGAACACGAGGAGTTCTTCCGCTACGACTCCGGCTGGTTCCCTAACGCCCGTCGCTTCGAGGTGGGATCGCTCAACTACCTGGGGGTCACCGGTATGGGAGCCAGCCTGCAGTTGCTGCTCGACGCGGGCATCGAGCGCATCGAGGCGCGCATCCTTGCACTGACCGACTACCTGCTGGCACGCTTGAAGGCTGACGGTTACGACATCATCACACCCCACGCCTGCCGAGGGGAGCGCTCGGGCATCATCTCCTTCGTTCCCAAAGAGGACCCTGAAACCCTCACCGAGCGGCTGAAGGCGGCCGGCATCATCGTCTCCGCCCGTGGGCCATACATCCGCGTCTCTCCGCACTTCTACAACACCGAAGCGGAGATCGAGCGGCTGATTGAGGCAGTGAGGTGATGAGGCGACGAGCACGAGGCAATGAGGTGATGAGGCAACGAGTGCATGAGGTGAAGGCGTGAGCTTCAACTTTGCCTTTGACATCACGGCCAATGATCCTCACAGCGCGGCCCGCTGCGGTTGGTTCCACACGCCTCACGGCATCATTCCCACGCCTGTCTTCGCCCCTGTGGGCACGCAGGCCACGGTTAAAACGCTAGCGCCTCACGAACTGGAAACACTGGGAGCCGACCTCATCCTCGCCAATGCTTATCACCTCTACCTGCGCCCGGGCGCGGAGCGCATCGCCCGGCTGGGCGGGCTGCACTGCTTCATGGGCTGGGAGCACCCCATCCTCACCGATTCCGGCGGCTTCCAGGTCTTCAGCCTGGCCCACATGCGCCACGTGGACGACGACGGCGTCACCTTCCGCTCGCACATTGACGGCTCGGAGCAGCGCTTCACGCCGGAACTGGTCATCGAGACTCAGGAGAATCTGGGAGCAGACATCATCATGTGCCTGGACGAATGCGCCGTCCCGCTGGATCGCGACTATCTGGGTCAAGCGCTTCGCCGCACGCACCTTTGGGCTGAACGCTGTCGTGCGGCGCAGCAGCGGGACGATCAAGCTCTCTTTGGCATCCTGCAAGGCGGCGTCTTCCCCGACCTGCGGCAGGAGAGCGCCCGCTTCCTCAGCGCTCTCGACTTCCCCGGCTACGCCATCGGCGGCCTGAGCGTGGGCGAGACCAAGGAGCAGATGTACACCACGCTGGAAGCCACGACGCCGGAACTGCCGGCCGATCGCCCTCGCTACCTGATGGGGGTGGGCACGCCGGAGGACGTCCTGGAGAGCGTCGCCCGCGGCGTGGACATCTTCGACTGTGTGCTCCCCACGCGGGTGGCCCGCAACGGCGCCCTGCTGACGAGCGAAGGCCGCATGAACATCCGCAACGCCCGATACGCCGACGATCCCTCGCCCGTCGAACCCGATTGCGCCTGCTACACCTGCCAGCACTTCTCCCGCGCCTATCTTCGCCACCTCTTCAAGGCCCAGGAGATCCTCGGCCTGCGGCTGGCCACGCTGCACAACCTGCACTTCATGCTGCGGTTCATGGAGCAAGTCCGGGCGACCATTGCTGATGGCAGGTTTATGCAGTTCAAGGAAGAATTCCTCGCCTGCTATCGGGTGCCTGACCAGCGCGCCCGTTTCGCCCGCGACACGGCGCAGCGGGCAGATCACACGGACGCGGGGTGAACCATGCAGATCACGCACATTGAGGTCATTCCCAAGCCGCCGACCTCGACGCCCTGCGACAAGTCACCGAGCGCAGCCCTGTGCCCATCCTGGCCGACGAGAGCGTGCTAGGGACGGCCTCCGCGTTGGAGATTGCCGCCTGCCGCGCCGCTCACGGGCTGAGCGCCAAGCTGGCCACTTGCGGAGGATTGCGCTGTGCCCGTCAGGTTGACGCCATCGCCCGCGCCGCAGGCCTGGCGACGATGGTGGGCTGTATCAATGAGCCGGCGCTGCTCATCGCCGCTGGGCTGGGCTTCGCCCTGAGCAGCCCTAACGTCCGCTACGGCGACCTGGACGGGCACTTCGACCTGGTAGACGATCCCACGGTGCCCGGATTTCGCTTTGAAGAGGGCTGATGTTTTCGCCAGCGACGTGCCCGGCCTGGTCTGCACCGTCGAACTGTGGAAGACCAGGGTGCAACGCACCCAAGAGATGCACTGCACTTTGCGGAGACACAGGAGGTTGGAATGAAAATCGCGATCACCGGCAAAGGGGGCGTGGGCAAAACGACGTTGGCCAGCCTCTTGGCTCAACTCTATGCCCAGAGAGAGCGGCAGGTGCTGGTCATCGACGCCGATCCAGCAGGCAACCTGGCGACAGCGCTGGGCTTTCCCCCGGATCTGGAGGAAAGCATCGCGCCTATCGCCGAGATGGAGGATTTGATCTACGAGCGCACCGGCGCGAAGCCAGGGCAAGGTGGAGGCTGGTTCCGGCTCAACCCGCGGGTGGATGACATCCCCGAGCGCTTCAGCGCCGAACATCGCGGCGTGCGACTGCTGCAACTGGGCACGGTTAAAAAGGGCGGCGGTGGCTGCATGTGTCCCGAGAGCGCTCTCCTGCGGGCACTGGTCACCCACCTCCTGCTGGGCCGGCGGGACGTCGTCATTCTGGACATGGAAGCGGGGATCGAGCACTTGGGCCGCGGCACAGCTCGCGCGGTGGATGCTCTCGTCATCGTCGTCGAGCCGGGGAAGCGCAGCCTGGACACTGCCCGCAGGATCCGTGATCTAGCCCGTGAGATCAACGTGCCCCGGCTGTACCTGGTGGGCAACAAGGTGCGCAAGGACAGCGACCGCCAGTTCATCGAAGCGCACAGCCCCGACTTGCCGGTCCTCGGCTTTCTCTCCCAGTCGCCGGAGGCTATCGAAGCTGACCTGCGCGGGGAGGCCGCCTTCGACCTCGCCCCAGCGCTGGTCGAGGAAGCAAGGGGCATCCTGGCAAAGCTGGAACAGGCGGTGCTGTAAGCATGTGGCTCAGCCCCTTCTTCACCAACGCGCTGTTGCAAGACATCGGGGACACTTCCAGCTTGACCTGGTCCGCACGCTGGGGCCGCTGGCGCTTCTGTGCCTAGCGGGAACGCTGGTCGAAGGCTACTCGGCCACCGATGTGGACAACATCACTGTGCCTGCCGCTGTGGCTGCCCTCGCCTGGCTGCTCATTCACGTGCTCGGCTGGTGGCCAGCACCCTTCTTGTAGCGGCCGCGTGGGGTCACGGGAGATTTGACACATTGTCGGACTCGTGGTATGATGGATTGTGAAGGACACGGCAGTTCGTCCGAGGTGATCGCATATGCGGATTTGCCGCCGGAGCATGGATGTCGGGCCCGGCGGCCTTCTTTTTTGCCGTGGTATCCTCGACGACAGGGCAAAGCGTGTCCAAAGAAACACCTTTTTCAGCAAGGAGGACAGAACCGATGGAACAGAATACGGGGATTGTGAAATGGTTCAGCCGGGTGAGGGGATACGGCTTCATCCAGCCCGACGATGGGTCTGAGGACGTCTTCGTCCACTTCTCGGTGATTGAGGGAGATGGCTATCGCAATCTCTACGAGAACGAGCGGGTCCGCTTCCAGATAGAGGACACACCCAAAGGCCCCCAGGCCGTAGCGGTGTCAAGGATCATGGAGGAGACCGAGGAAGAGGAAGCCACCTCGCCAGCGGATGCC
>DFBV01000215.1 GCA_002366755.1 Anaerolineales bacterium UBA3071 | reverse complement strand
TGAGTTCCACGTCGCCGATGATGATCGTATCACCCTCTTGCACGCCGCCCTCCTCCAGCGCCTGAGTGATGCCCATTGCTTCCAGGATGCGTTGGAAGCGCAACGCCGCCTCGTAGTAATCCCAGTTGGTCATCTTCACCACCCGCTCGATACGCTTGCCGCGCACGCGCCAGTTGGGTCGACCAGCCGGTCGCCCCTCCCGCTCGACGACGAATGCCGCTTCATCCTCCGGCAGCCCGAATACGACCATGTCCTCTTCTACTGCCGGTGGTGGCGGCAGCGCCTCCACAAGCCCCGCCACGCGGCGCATCAACACAGTCACCCCCTCACCGGTCACAGCCGAGATGGCCATCGGCTCCAGGCCATTTTGCTGCAACGAGTGCTGTACCCGCGGCCACAGCTCCCGTACCTCGGTCAAGTCCATCTTGTTCAACACGACGACCTGCGGCTTGTCGGCCAGGGCAGGGTTGAACAGTTGCAACTCCTGGTTGATGGCGTCGCGGTCGCCCAGGGGGTCGGGGCTGATGCCGTTGAGCAAGTGGACGAGCACGCGGCAGCGCTCAATGTGGCGCAGGAAAGCGTGGCCCAGGCCGGCGCCGGTATGCGCCCCCTCGATCAGCCCTGGGATGTCGGCCAGCACGAAATCCCGGTCATCCACCACAGTCACTCCCAGGTTAGGCACCAGCGTGGTGAACGGATAGTCGGCGATCTTGGGGCGAGCTGCGCTGACGGCCGCCAGCAGGGTGGATTTGCCCGCATTGGGCACGCCCACGATGCCCACGTCGGCGATGAGCTTCAGCTCCAGACGCAACCAGCGGCTTTCGCCAGGCGCGCCGTTTTCAGCGAGACGAGGAGCCTGGTTGGTGGAGGTGGCGAAGGCGGCATTGCCCCGCCCGCCACGGCCGCCGTGGGCCACCACCGCCTGCTGTCCTGGCTCCACCAGATCAGCGAGCAATTCACCGCTATCAGCGTCGTAGACGACGGTGCCCGGCGGCACGGCGATCAGGCAATCCTCGCCACTTTTGCCTTGTTGGTTCTTGCCGCGGCCGTGATCACCCCGTCGCGCCCTGAAATGAATTCGTTTCTTGAAATTGATAAGCGTGTTCCCGTGCAGATCAACGATCAAACTGACGTCGCCGCCCTTGCCGCCGTTGCCGCCGCTTGGCCCACCGAGAGGGACGTACTTCTCGCGGCGGAAGGCTACAACACCATTGCCGCCATCGCCCGCCCGCACGTGAATTCTGGCCTCGTCGAAGAACATGGCTTACCTCCCCCGTGGACATTATAGTGCATCTCCTCATGTACGTCAATACATCCGTCGCGGTAAGTCAGGAACAACGATTTCTTTCCCGCGAAGTCACGCCATTTTGCCAGGCAGGTCAGGTTGTGCTATGATGGAGTGCATTGCACCTGATACGACGCAACGCACTTCAAGGACGAGGAAGATGACGGAATCGCCGCGACACGTCAAGCGAATGTACGATCATCTGCTGGGCCTGGCCGTCTGCGCCGCGGTCTTCGCCGCCCTGATCGTCGCCGGCGCGCTGACTCTGCGTGTGTCGGCCGCAGGGCCGACGCCCGTGACGCCCACGCCCGCACCCTTCGACGACATGTTGTCAGTGGGGCGCTGGGCGGCTCTGCAGCCCGAACTGGAGCGACTGCCCCGCCGTTGGATCATCACCCACACGATAGCCGAAGGCGACAGCATATGGAGCATTGCCTACAGCTATGGGCTGGACGGCGACACGCTCCGCTGGTCCAATCCCGATCTGGCGCGCAATCCCGACTTGATCTCCCCAGGGCAGGAGCTGATCATCCTGCCGCTGCCTGGGGTCTATCATACGGTGAAGGGCAACGACACGGTCGAAAGGCTGGCGCGGACCTATGGTGTCGAGCCAGAGGACATCACCAGCTACCACTTGAACCGGCTGAAGCCGCCGTACCGCCTGGTGAAGGGGCGGAAGTTGGTCATACCCTATGGGCGCAAGACGGCGCACTGGCCCAAGCCAAGCCTGGCTCCCGACTACCCCTTCGCCTGGCCTGCTGCCGGCCCCATCACCCAAGGATATATCCCCGGGCATGGAGCGATAGACGTCGCCGTCGCCTACGACTGCCCTGTTTACGCTGCCCGCGCGGGCAGAGTCGTGCGCGTGGATTGGGATGACAGCGGGTACTGGGGCTTCTGGGTGGTGATTGACCACGGCAGCGGGCTGCGATCGTACTACGCCCATCTGAAGGGGGCCACGGTGGCGGTTGGGCAGTGGGTGGAGCGGGGCCAGGAGATCGGGCGCATGGGCAGCACGGGCAATTCCACCGGCCCTCACGTCCATTTCGAGATTCGGCAAGACGGCGTGCGCCACAATCCACTGAACTACTTGCCGCCGAACCCTTAGGAGGTACTCGGTTCATGCCTTGGCAGCCAATACTGGGCGGGTTGATGATCTTTGGCCTTCGTGTCGTTGACGTGTCCATGGGCACGGTGCGCATGTTGATGATCGTGCGTGGCAAGAAGCTCCCGTCTGCACTAATCGGCTTTTTCCAGGTCTTGATCTTCATCCTGGCCATCAGCAAGGTCGTCCGAGAAGTGGGCAACTTCTGGAACGTCTTGGGCTACTGCGGCGGCTTCGCCGTAGGCACCATCGTGGGCATGGCTCTGGAGGACAAACTGGCCCTTGGCTTTTCCATGGTGCGCATCATCTCCAAAACCAAGTGGCTGGAAATCACACAGACACTGCGCCATGACGGTTTCGGAGCGACGGAGATCATCGGCGAGGGTAGAGACGGCCCCGTGGGCATCATCTACAGCATGGTGCAGCGCAAGCAGGTGCCGGCGGTCATCGAATTGTGCGAGCAACTCGACCAGCAAGCGTTCATCACCGTGGAGAAGGCAGGCCGCGTCTATCGTGGCTACCTGGCCGGCGCGGTGAAGTGACGGCATCCACCTGACTGCGACTTGCTTTCCGCCAGGAGGTTTTTCGGTTCATGTTTTGGCAACCCGTACTGGGTGGATTGATGGTATTCGCCTTCCGCCTGATTGACGTTTCCATGGGCACTATTCGCATGCTGATGATCGTGCGCGGCCGGAAACTCACTGCCGCGCTGATCGGCTTCTTCGAGGTCATGATCTTCATTCTGGCCATCAGCAAGGTCATCCAAGAAGTGGGTAACTTCTGGAACGTCCTGGGCTACTGCGGTGGTTTCGCCACCGGCACCATTGTGGGCATGGCCTTGGAGGAGAGATTGGCCCTCGGTTTCTCCATGGTGCGCGTCATTTCCAAGACCAAGTGGCTGGAAATCACGCAAACCCTACGCCACGAAGGACTCGGAGCAACCCAGATCATCGGCGAGGGCAAGGACGGCCCCGTGGGCGTCATCTACAGCATGGTGCGGCGCAAGCAAGTGCCTTCGGTCATCGAATTGTGCGAACAACTCGACCATCACGCCTTCATCACTGTGGAAGAGGCACGCCGGGTCTATCGCGGCTACCTCGCCCGGGCGGTGAAGTAGGGGCGGGTTTGAAACCCGCCCCTACTTCCCGCGGCTCACACGTCTGTTGCCTTCACCCAAACGATCAATGCCACCCTTTTCGGCGCAGGTCCCCGCTGCAACGCCGCTCCTTGAGCAAGCCGGGCTGCCCCCGCACATCTCCTGTCAAGGATGCGCGGGGGCGGTTGCGCGGAGACCTCTTTGCACCACCCGACCAAGCCGTCTTGCAGACGGCCTTTTTGATTCGAGGAGACTCGCGACGTGAAAGTCGGCGCTGATTTGACAGCTCCTCCGTCCTGTGATATACTGATCGCAATTGAGAAGCAGTTGCAATACGTCCCCAAACGTACTGACATCGAATATCAGAACCGGAATCTGAGAGCGTCCTTGTACCTTCTCTAACTCCTCTACATTCCATCAGGAGACGCACAATCATGCACCGACACACTCATCACTCCCAGAACTTCTCTCTGAACGCACTTCAGCCACACGAGCGCGGCATTGTAACCGATCTGATCGGCGGCCGCGGCCTGCTGAGCCG
>DFBV01000240.1:3002-3862 GCA_002366755.1 Anaerolineales bacterium UBA3071 | reverse complement strand
AAAACTCCCCCGCAATCAGGAGCTTTGCCATGGCCAACCGCCGTTCGACAAGAGGATATGACTTCAAGCCATTATCTCATGACGTGATCGGCGCGTGCATTGACGTGCAACGACAGTTGGGTGTCCACTGCATGGAGGTGGACTACCAGCGGGCTTTGGAACTGGCGCTGCCCAAACGTGGCCTACAGTTTCAGCGCGAGCTGGAAATCCCTATCGCCTACGACGGCGTGATCATCACCAAGCGCCGCGTCGATTTTGTCATCTGGAATGATACTGATGAGCTGATCTTGGAGACCAAAGCGAGAAGCGCAATCCGGCCCGAGGACGTCGAGCAGTGCCTGCTGTACCTGCATCAAGGGAGCTATCGCTTGTGCTTGCTGGTCAACTTTGGGGAGAAGCCTCTGGGCGTGCGGCGCTTTGTGCACACACCCAAGGACCAACAATAGCGAGAGATCTCCGCGGCTTTCGCGTTCTTTCGAGACCTTCGTGATCCAAATGCTCTTCTTGCCAACAGACTGTCTCTCTCAGCAGGCGCACGAAGCCACCGCGGCTGGGGAGGCAGCACTGGTGCGGCAGATCGATGTGGAGATTGACCGGTTGGCGGCAGAGTTGTGGGTGTTGACGGTGGCGAAACTGCGGGAGAGTTTGCCGGAGTTGGGGTGAAGGGTTTGGACCACGAAACGCACGAAAGGCGCGAAGGGTTTTCGTGTGTTTCGCGTTCTTTCGTGACCTTCGTGATCCAGAGGCTACACTATCCCGGAAGGAGCAATCATCATCGTGTCCAATCGTCTATCCCGCCGCACCAAATTCCTCTACGGCATCGGAGATACCGGTTTCAGCCTGACCTCGACCATCCTGGG
>DFBV01000240.1:1518-2934 GCA_002366755.1 Anaerolineales bacterium UBA3071 | reverse complement strand
CACATCTCCGACCGCACGCGCACCCGCTGGGGCCGGCGGCGGCCTTTTCTGCTGTTCGGGCCGCTGCCCTTTGCCCTGGCTTTCACCATGCTCTGGTACCGCCCGCCGCTGCAGAGTGACCTGCTCCTGGCTATCTACTACGCGGCCGCATACGTTATCTTCGATGCCGCGGCCACCTTCGTCTACATGCCTTACTTTGCTCTGACGCCGGAGCTGACGACGGACTACGACGAGCGCACGGCGCTCACCTCGTACCGCATGTTCTTCTCCATCCTGGGCAGCCTGGTGGCCTTCACTGTGCCCTTGATGATCGTCGGCACCTTCGTCCCGGAGAACGCGCCGCGGGTCCTGCTGATGGGCGTGGTCTTCGGCCTGGTCAGCGCGCTGCCGCTGTGGCTCACCTTCCTGGGCACGCGGGAGCGGATGTCCCACCAGGCGCAGGAACGGCCTAGCATCCTCCAGTCGCTGCGGGCGGCGCTCAAGAACCGTCCCTTTGTCTTCAGCCTGGTCATCTATCTGCTCACCTGGGTGTCGGTGAACGTGGTCCAGGCCACGCTGCTCTTCTTTCTCAAATACGTCGTACGCAGGGAACCGCAGAGTGACCTGATCATGGCCGCCATCTTCGTCACCGCCATCTTTGCCTTGCCCTTCTGGCAGTGGGCCTCCCGCCGCTACAGCAAGCGCTGGGCCTACGTCGCCGGCGTTGCGTTCTGGGCCGTCGTGCAGATCGTGCTCATCACCCTGAACGCGTCTAGTGGCCTCTCGCTGATCCTGCTGCTGTGTGTCCTGGCAGGCATCGGGGTGGCCGCCGCGCACGTGCTGCCCTGGTCCATCATCCCCGATGCCATCGAGTGGGGCGAACTGCAGACGGGCCAGCGTCACGAGGGCATGTTCTACAGCCTGGTGACGCTGATGGAGAAGATCACCTCCTCCCTGGCCATCCCGCTGGTGCTCCTGCTCATGCAGGTGACCGGCTACGTGCCCAACGCGGCGCAGCAGCCCGCTAGCGCCTTGCTCGGTATTCGCATAGCCATGGGGCCGATTCCTGCTGTGCTTCTGTGTGTTGGCATTGTGTTTGCCATACTCTATCCGCTCAGCCGGGAACGATACGCCCAGGTCGTCCAGGAACTGTCCGCCCGCCGAGCCAGCACCGTCGAGGCTGATTCTGAATAGCACAACCGCCATGCGACCATGCGACCATGCGACCACCCTGGAGCGATACGGCTTTGAACCGGCGCGGGCGGACAATCTGGCCTTCGCCATTGACCTGGATCTGGACACGCCCACGGCGCGGCGGCTCTTCCGTCTGGCGGAAAGGGTGCGCAAGCGGGGACGGATCACCGTTCGTGGGGCTGATCTGGACCGCTGGGACGACGAGATTGACCGGGTGCACCGGTTGCTCAACGTCGCCCTGGC
>DFBV01000240.1:0-1406 GCA_002366755.1 Anaerolineales bacterium UBA3071 | reverse complement strand
CCCGAGTGTCTGGCCATCAAGAGCGTCCTGGTGCCCCCCGAGTATTGGGGCCGCGGCGTGGCCGTGGTGCTGTTTGCCGAAATGGGCAAGCGCCCCCCCCTCTTTCCCCCCCATTGGGGGGGATGAAAGGGGGGGAGTGGCTCGACCTGTCGCTGACGTCGGCGGACAATCCCAACACGCCTATTCTTGCCGAGCGGATGGGGGCCAAGGTCTACAAGCGGTATCGAGTCTACCGGCAGTGGGTATGGAGGACACGAAAGGTACGAAAGATTGAAGGAGGTTGCTGTAATGCCCGGTGACGCGTCCGTCAGCTTCATTTCGGCTGTGCATGATTTCTGGCGTGCCCGCCGCCAAGCAGGCATGGAAGAAGTCATGGCCCGCCTCACTGGCAAGTCGGCCGGTCTCCTCTCCTACGAGGAAGTGCGCAAGAAGCTCAGGGTCGGGCCAGGTGGGACGCGGACACTGAGGGACATCCCACTGGATGCTATCGTCGGCAGCGTGGGACGTTACCACGACTTCACCCGCAGTTTCCTGCCCCTGCTGGATCACGCCGATCGCTGGGCGAGGGTCAAGTTGGCCGTGACCAGTATGGCGGGCTTGCCGCCTATCGAGGTGTATCAGATCGGTGAGGTCTATTTCGTGCGGGATGGTCACCACCGCGTGTCGGTGGCCCGGGACCTGGAAGCGACACACATACAGGCCTATGTGACGGAAGTGCCCAGCAGAGTGCCTCTTTCGCCCGACGCTGAGGCCGATGAGCTCATCCTGAAGGGCGAGTATGCAGGTTTCCTGCAGGGTACGCGTTTCGATGAACTCCGCCCTGAGGCTGATCTGAGCGTGACCGTGCCTGGACAGTATCCGCTCCTTGAGGAGCACATCGGGGTTCATCGCTACTTCATGGGCCTGGAGCAGCAGCGAGAGATCCCCTACGAGGAGGCTGTTGCTCACTGGTACGATACGGTCTATCTGCCGGTCGTGCAGGTGATTCGGGATCGAGGCATCTTGCGGGAGTTTCCCAGTCGGACGGAGGCCGATCTCTACCTTTGGCTTGCGGAGCACCGCGCCCAACTGGAGGCGGAGCTGGGATGGCAGATCCGACCTGAGGCGGCAGCAGCCGATCTAGTGACTCGTTTCAGCCGCAAGGTGCAGCGGGTCGTTGCCCGGGTACGCGAGAAGGTAGTAGATGTGGTGACACCTGATGAGCTTGAGGCCGGGCCGGGAACGGGGCAGTGGCGCAGAGAACGTTTCGAAGCCAGACATCACGAGCGTCTTTTCGCCGATATCCTCGTGGCCATCAATGGTGAGGAGGCAGGCTGGCAGGCGCTGGAACAGGCGCTAGAGCTGGCCCGACGTGAGGGAGCACAGCTACACGGTCTGCACGTGCTGCCTTCCGAGGTGCAAACCCA
>DFBV01000059.1 GCA_002366755.1 Anaerolineales bacterium UBA3071 | reverse complement strand
CCGCAGTCCCATCTCCTCCTCAAGATCGGTAAGCGCACGCTCGAAGACGATCAGCGCCTCGTCCACGAACTCTCGCGGCACGTTGAGCGCCGGCATGAAGCGCACTGTGCTCGGGCCACATCCCAGAAGCAACAGCCCCTGCTCGAAAGCACGCAGGAGCAACGTTTCGCGCAGTGCCTCCGCCCTTTCCTTGCTCACCTTGTCCTTCACCAACTCCACGCCGATCATCAACCCCTTGCCCCGCACATCGCCCATCGCCGGATGCCCCGTCTGCATCTCCCGCAGGCGAGCCAGCATGTACTCCCCCTCGGTGGCGGCATTCTCGATGTATCCGCCCTGTAACAACCGGATCGTGGTTTGCGAAGCCACGCAGGCCAAGGGATTGCCGCCATACGTGTTGCTATGCGCACCCGGCGGCCAAGTCATCAACCGCTTGCGGCCAACCATCGCTCCCAGCGGCATACCAGAAGCCATCCCCTTAGCCAGGCAGACGATGTCCGGCTCTACGCCCCAATGCTCGACGGCGAACATCTTGCCCGTGCGACCGAAGCCGGACTGCACCTCGTCGGCCACCAGCAGGATGCCGTAGCGATCGCACAAACCCCTCAGGCGGGGCAGCCACGCCGGCGGAGGCACGATGTACCCGCCCTCGCCCTGGATCGGCTCCACAAAGATGGCCGCCACCTCGGTGGCAGGCACGAACCTGGCGAAAAGCTGGTCTTCGATGAAGTCCACGCAATACACGTCGCAGGCCGGGTAGGTCAGGTTGTAGGGGCAGCGATAGCAGTAGCCGTAGGGGACGTGACTCACCCCCGGCACTAGCGGTGCGAACCCCTTGCGCTGTACCGGCTTCGAGGAAGTGAGGCTCAGCGAACCCAGGGTCCGCCCATGAAAAGCGCCGATGAAGGCGATCAGGCGGGGCCTGCCCGTGGCATAGCGGGCCAGTTTGATCGCCGCTTCCACCGATTCCGTGCCCGAGTTGGTCAAGAAGACCTGCGTCTCCTCACCAATGGGCACGATCTCGTTGAGCTTCTCGGCCAGTTCGACCTGCAGGCGATAGGTGAAATCGGCGCCTGCCATGTGCAAGAACCTATCGGCCTGATCCTTGACCGCCTGTACGACCTCGGGGTGAGCATGACCTGTGGCGGTGACGGCGATGCCCGCACAGAAATCCAGGTAGCGGTTGCCGTCCACGTCCCACACTTCGCAGCCCCGCCCATGATCCATGACGAAAGGATAGGGGCGGCCATAGCACGGCGAAAAGGCAGCCACGTCCCGCTCGAGATAGGCTATGGCCTTGGGGCCAGGCGGGATGGCGACTTGATGGGATGACGTCATTGTCACTTGTCCTCCTTGACATTGATGGGCACAGGGGAATACGCGATTTGAGAGGGGAAGAATCAAATGATGGCCAGCGCCAGGCATGAAGCTTCGCCTGGATCGAGCCGGCGGCTAAGCTCTGCATGCACTTGCTGCTCATTGGCCTGGTCGAGAGGCAGCACCTGTAGCCAACCAGTTGGACTGACCGTAGTCAATTGCTCCAGGGTGATTTGCAGGTGCTGGTACCCAGCTTCGATTCCACGACGGATCTCGTCAGCGACCATCAACGTGGTGAAAGCTCGACCACGGTACAGTTTTCCCAGCAGAGCCACCTGTCCGATGAGGGCAAAGTTGGAAAGGACGGTGGTGTCGAAGATGCAAGCGGCTTCAGGCATTACAGGCATCTTCCAGCAGTTCTTCGACAGTCTGTGGGCCTAGATGGATAGTTGCTCCTGCCTCGCGCAGGACGTCCTTCATCTCCTCTTGAGAGACACCCAATAGTTGAGCCGCCCTTCCCAGGCTGATGTCGCCCGCTTCATAGGCGCTGATGATCATCCTGGCCTTGACATCCGGCCGGGCCTGGAAAAGCGCCCGCAGCGCTCCACGAAGGGCGGCACGTTCATCGGGATACAAACCGGCCTTGACCAGTTGCTGGATTTCCCATGTGGTCAGATCAGGTTGGGCGAGAACGCTTTCGATAGCCGACATAGGGTTTCCCTCCAAGATCAAGGGCGACAACGACTCTCAGCGGGCCAATCGCTGGTGTCGCCTCTATATGGCATTGTAGCGCACTGAAGTCCCGTTGTCAAAACAGAGCAGAAGGACCATTCAGTTCTCGGCCTGGAGGGGAGCGAGCAGGGGTCGAGTAGCCGCAGCCGTATGGAGACCAACGGAAACACTACCCCTCTGGCGAGGTAACCATGATTTGCGTCTTGCCGCTCTCCTCGTCTTCGCTGATCATGAGATCAACCTGCTGTGCGCCCTTGCTGAAGCTCAGGCTGGCGAAGTCACCGAAGATGGTCTCGTCACCCTTGCTCCAGCCCAGTTTGGCCAGGCGTGCCTCGTAGAACTCAAGTACCTCGGCCACGGGGAGAGCGGTGACGAAGACGCTGAAGCCGGGGCTGCTCATGCTCATCTCCGCATCCTCGGGCAAGGGGAACTCCCCTGCGGCGAAACCGGCGATGGCCGCCTCGCCACCGGCAGGCGGTTCGATAACGATCTTGGCTCCCACGTCGCTGATCTCGTACAGCATGTCCATGGTGCCGTAACCCAGCTTCTCGCCCAGCTCCAGCTCCTTCCCCTCAGCGTGCAGCGTGTACTTGACGACGAACTCTCCCTTGGCCGCCACCCACAGCTCGCCCTCGGCTTTGCTCAACTCTCCCACGCCGAAGAAGGAGCGCAGCTCTCTCTCCGTGAAGCGATAGTGGCGGCAGCGGATACCGTTGACGGTCTCATCGGGCCACAAACGGCGGGCACCGCTCAAGTCACGCAGAAACTCCTCCGCGTTCATCAGGAAGCTGGGAAGAAACTCCTGCTGGCCAATCTGCACCCACTCGTCTTCCTCCAGCCGAAACCACATCTGATCTTCGATCTGGATGATCTCGAAGGTTTCACTCTCCTCCCCCATCGCTGCATCGCCGCTGGAGGTTATGACCGTGCGCTGTGAGCGAGGCTCGGCCACGTATTCGCCGCGCATCTCGAATTCGCCTCTTTCCTTCTCCACCCCCTCTTCCTGGCTGACCCAGGCGAAGTGGGTGTGAGAGCGGAAGCTCTTGAGTTTGCTCAACGCTTCCAGCGCAGCCTCGGCGCTGGCCAGCAGTTCCTCTTCCGCCGCCTCTGGCTTGACTTCGGGGGTTGGCGGCGCGGGCGTATCGGTAGGGGGTACAGGCGTCGGCAGCACTTCGGCCGCCTTTGCCTTGGTAGGCTCCACTGCTGGTGCCTTCGCCTCGGTGGGCTGAACTACGGGCGTGGGCGTGGGAGCCTCGCCTCCTCCGCAGGCGAGCAGCAAACCCGCCACTAGAACGAACGTCAACATGAGATGTAACCGTTTCATCCACTATCCTCCTTGTGAGTGAGCCACGAATGAATTCGCGGCCTGCTACTCAAAACATGTCAAGACATGTTACCAACGCCGCGCTAACCTGCTTGAGCAGATTTCTGATATCAGACATCGAATTCATTCGATGGGCTTTTCGATGATGTCCAGACCGGACAGGGTGATTGTACCACTCCCTGTGGCTGCGCGCAAACGGAGCACCGTATCGCCCGCAGGCACGGTGAAGCGTCCGCTCTCGTAGCGCTGAGGCTCGCTGCTCACGCTGAAGCCGCCGACTACCGCATCGCCCAACCACAGCGTCAGTTCGCCCCCGGCCGGTGCGCGGGCCTGGAACCGCAGCCGCACGCTTCTCTCCTCGGGGGCATGGATCAGCAACGTGCTCTGAGGGGCAGTGGCCCGCCAGGGCTGGCCGTCCTGCTCCTCCCGCGGCCCCCATCCTTCTCCCAGGATGAGGAAGGACCGCCTGTCGGCTGGCGGTTCGACGCGGTAGACCGTCAGCCGCTCGTCACCATAGGCAGGCGGCTGTGCGCCGAAGACCTCCTGCGCCAGTTGAGTGGTCAGCTCCCGTTCTCGCCCACCCGGCGGCATCTTGCAACCATCGAGCACGACGTAGCGCACATTGAGATAGTCAAACACGCTGGGGGCGACGTCAGCCAGGCCATGAGCGATGACGTCAGGCCCCAGGTGGCGGAAGGCCTGCAGCACAGGAGCGCGCTCCACCAGCGTGCGGGGGTCATCTCGAGAGATGTAGGCGACCGTCAGCCGCTTGCGGTGCACCGTCTGGTAGAGCAAATAGCCAGGCCGATCCCAGTTCATGGGCAGGTTGAGCACGGCGAAGTCGCCCGGCTCTGCCGCCAGGGTGTAGTACCAATCAGGCGTGTCGGGCGGCGACATGGGATAGGGAGCGGGGAGAAACTCGAAGATGATCAGCGCTGCACACAGCAAAGCGATGGCTCTGCCAAAGCGAGGGTAAGGGAGTGTGGGGGTGTAGGAGGAAGAGGCGGACGGGGAAGCGTCCTTAGCCCCTAACCCGTAACCCCTAACCCTTGCCAATCCGAAAGCTGCCAGCACCGCCAGGCTCAGCATGACCATGACGTCGAAACGGCTGACGGAGCGGGAGATGTTCAGAAAAGGAACGAGGCGGTGCAGCAAAGCGTAGGGCAGCGGAATCTCGCCACCACCGGGCAGGAGCCCCGTGCGCCCGCCGATGTGGAGTGCGGGGCCGAGGGACAGAACGAAAAAGAAGAGCAGGCTGAGCGCCCAGAGTGTCACGTGTTTCGGGTTTGGGGTTTCGAGTTTCGAGTGACGTTGCGCTAGCCGGTTCCGCACAGGCAGAATGGCTATCAGAGCCAACAGCAGGGGCACGAAGCCGGCGAATACCATCCGCTCTGATGTCGTGCTGGTGAAACCGCTGGCCCAGGCCCTGGCCTGCTGGCCCCAGAGCGGATGGAACTCCTGCGGCGTGACGAAGGCCAGCAGATCGGCGGAGAGGGTGCGGGTCTGAGCGG
>DFBV01000041.1:2283-4900 GCA_002366755.1 Anaerolineales bacterium UBA3071 | reverse complement strand
AGGTTCCAAGGCTGGATGGTGACACAGAGTGGGGATCTTGATGCCAGCCGATGCAGCCGCCTCTAGAACTGTCTGCCCGGCCTGAGCCTGGAGATTTTCTGACTGTTGATGGTGACGTTCACCGCATTCATTGATCGTCTCGCCTCCTATCTCTCAACATACCTCTACTGCCTCGCGCTCGGGCACCGCCTCATAAACCAGGCCCATCATCTCCAACCACTCCAAATCGCAGCGCAGGCAGCGCTTACATTCTTCCTGGATAGCACCCTCGTCCATCCCCGTCTCGACCTCGCGGAAGTTGCCTCGCCGTTCCTCCACCGGGAGTTCAGGCATCTCCGGGCGGTGGGCGTTGGCGTAATCCTCCAGGTCGAAGAGCTGCTCAATCACCTCGTAACCGGGGAGCGTGACCAACTTCTCTGTCTCCCCGGTACGCAGATGGTGATCTACCGCACGGGCCACGGCGTTGCCCTGGGCCACTGCCTGGACCACCGTCGCCGGGCCGAGGACGGCATCACCCGCCGCAAAGACTCCAGGGCGGGAGGTGCACAATGCTTCGTTCACGGCGAAGGTGCCGTTGCGCTGAACCTGTCTTTATGCGCAGCAAACACTCGCAGGTCTCAGAAGCCCCGGCTAGCGCTACTGCGTAGGTCGCCTAGTCGCGGCCGTAGAGCCACCAATAGATGAACCCCACGAAGCCCGCGCCGCCAACGATGTTGCCCAGCGTCACCGGAAGCAGGTTGGTGAACAGGAGCTGGCCGACGCTGACGTTCGCCCCGTTGAACATGCCCAATGGGATGAAGAACATGTTGGCGACACTGTGCTCGAAGCCCAGCGCGACGAAGGCCATGATGGGGAACCACAGGCCCCAGATTTTGCCGGTGATGTCGTCGGAGGCGATGGCCAGCCAGACGCCCAGGCATACCAGCCAGTTGCAGCCGAGACCACGGAAGAACAACTGGACGAAAGTCTTGCTCACCTTTCCCTCGGCGATGGCTTTAGTCGCACCCAGGTAAGGATCCCCGGTCGCCAGACCGGTCAGGTAGGCCAGACAGTAGGCGACAAAGAGAGCACCGATAAAGTTACCGATGTAGACAAAAACCCAGTTCTTCAGCAGCCCGCCCCACGAAGCCGTGCCCTTCAACGCAGCCGGGGTGATCACGCCGCAGTTGCCGGTGAAGAGTTCCGACCCGGCGATGACCACGAGCATAATGCCTACGGGGAAGACGCCGGCGAACATGAACCTGGAGATACCAGGATCGAAGGTCACTGCCTTGCCGATGAGGATGGCTAGAAGACCCCCGAAGGCGATGAAGGCTCCGGCAAGGAAGCCCAGGACCAGTAATTGGGGAATGCCCTTCTCAGCCTTGGCCTTGCCGGCATTGAAAGTGGCTTCCACGATGGCTTTAGGTGATTTGAACGACATGATTTGTTCTCCTTTGTAGAGTTCACTAACGCATCTGCTTCAGGGCCAGTTCAGCAGCGTTCACCAGTGGATAGGCGATGGGAGAGGCTGTGAGCGCGGGATGCGTGCCCACTTGGAAGGTTGCGATTTCGTCAGCCGTCGCTCCGGCTGCGATAGCAGCAGCGATGACATTCACGAACTCACCCACGCTGTCCCCACCAGAGACCCGGCCGCCGATAGCCAGCACCACCGCGCTGTACCCCTTGCCGTCCAGCAACTCATCCAGGGTGAAATCGCATCCCAGCGCCTGGTTGCACTGGATCTCCACCCCGGCCCGCCGGACGTTGTTGATCTCGTGGTCGAGGATGTCGCGCGGCAGGCGGTAATCGGGGATGCCCACGGCCATCATGCCTCCGGCGACGGGGAGTTTCTCGAAGACGGTGACGCTGTACCCTTGTTGCGCCAGGCGCAGGGCCGCCGTCAAGCCTGCCGGTCCCGCGCCGATCACGGCCACCCGCTCCCGCTTTGGCCCCCCGTAGATGGGCGGGGTCCACGGACGCTTCACCTCGTGATCGGCCATGAAGCGCTTGACGGCGCGGATGGCGATGGGCTCCTCAATGTCCCCGCGCCGGCACCGCGTCTCGCAGAAGGCAGGGCAAACCCGGCCACAGGCCAGCGGGAAGGGATTCTGACGACGATGGACCTCCAACCCTTCGGCGTAACGGCCTTGGGCTACCAGCGCCACGTAACTGGGAACGTCCACCTCGGCGGGGCAGGCGGTGGTGCAACGAGCGCGGACCAGCGGCTGGCACGCGCCGGCCGGACAGCGTTTGTCCACAATGTGAGCGCGGAACTCGTCTCGCCTGCCTTTATCCCCAACTCTCGCTCTACGGTTTCGATTATCCGAGCAGCCCCGCGCACGTGGCAGGCAGTGCCGTCGCATTGCTGGATGATGTGACGACCTCTTGGAGTCAGGTGGAACTGTGAGTAGAAAGTGGCCACACCATACACTTTGGTCAACGATACCCCAAGCCGGTCAGCAATAGACTGCAGCACCTCCCGTGGCAGATAGCCGAAAACATCCTGTGCCTTTTGCAGCACAGGGATCAAACCGCCCTCCTCCTCCCCCACCTCCCCGATAATCTGCTCTACTTTGGTGAGATCAAGGTCCTCTGCCATATGCAAGCTTCCTCCCTTGTTGATGGATCTGCCAGC
>DFBV01000041.1:2055-2266 GCA_002366755.1 Anaerolineales bacterium UBA3071 | reverse complement strand
GCCAGCACCTGCTGGCTCGTTAATTACAAACTATGGCGCATTCGCCGACAACTGCCCATGATTGCCGTCATACGGCATCCCGAAGTGCGGACTTCAGCACAGTGATCAGCCCCGCCTGCCGAGCCGCGGGCAGGCCCGCCGCGCCGGCATTGGACTCCACCTGTCCCACCAAGCCCAGAGAAGTCAGCGGAGAAGCGGAAAGAGCGGAAAG
>DFBV01000041.1:0-1995 GCA_002366755.1 Anaerolineales bacterium UBA3071 | reverse complement strand
AGCGGAAAGAGCGGAAAGGCAGGGAGTCATTGCCCTTGTTCCGCATGGTTGTCACGTGGTGGACTCTCCTTGCACTCAAGCGTCCAATTCGCCCGTTCTCAGCCCCAAGGGCAGCGGAGCAGGTCTGGCGCAACGGCTGGCTATCTCGACATGCTTGCCACCTTGCGATGCTTCATCAAAGCTGCACATTATGTCGAGCACATGAAACGCCAGATCGCCACTGGCCCGCTGCGGCCGCCCGTAGGCGATGGCATAGGCCAGATCCGCCACGCCGATGCCCCTATCCACTTCGGCGCTGTGCGTGAGCGGCACCTCGCTCCACTCGTCAGCCCCGGCCCGACGCACCAACACGCAACCGCCGAAGAGGTTGGGGTCAGGTGCGCTGATCGAGCCTTCCGAGCCATAGATCTCCAGGCAAGGCAGGTTGGCAGCCCAGATGTCGAAACTGGTGATGATGGTGCCTATCGAACCGCCCACGAAATCGAGCACACCGGCCACATGCGTAGGCACCTCGACAGGAATCTTCCGCCCGCGGTGCAGCCCGCTGATGGCGATACGTTCAGGGAAAGAGATGCGCGTCGAACCGGTCACCCGCCTGACTGGTCCCAGCAGGTTGATCAGTCCGCTCAGGTAGTACGGCCCCATGTCAAACATCGGACCAGCACCCACCTGGTAGAAGAAGTCCGGGTTCGGGTGCCACCACTCGGGTCCGTGTCCAACCATGAAGGCCACTGCCGCCACCGGCTCGCCGATCCAGCCGTCGTCAATCAGCTTGCGGCAGGTCTGCTGGCTGCCGCCGAGGAAGGTATCCGGCGCGCAGCCGACCCGCACGCCTTTCTCCCCAGCGGCAGCGACGATCCTCTGGCCGTCGTGGCGCGTCACGGCCAGGGGCTTCTCCGAATAGACGTGCTTGCCAGCGCCGATGGCTGCCAGGCTGATCTCGGCGTGCACTTTGGGAATCGTAAGGTTGACGATGATCGGTATGTCCGGATCGGCCAGCAGTTCCTCGACCGGACAGACCCTGGGAACACCGAATTCATCGGCCTTCTCTTCTGCTCTGCGCAGGTCAATGTCCGCGCAGGCGGCGATGTCCAGGATGTCGAAAGCGCCACACCCTCTGATGTAGACCCCGAAGATGTTGCCGGTGCCAATGATGCCGATCCTAACCCTTGTTGCCATGGGCCAGGCCCTCTCCAACAAGATAGCGGTAGCTTTTCTCCACAGCCCCCAGCATGGGGGTGGCGCAGTCATCCAGCTCGACGATCAACCATTCTGCCGTACCACCGGCAGCCTGGACGATGCTCGGAAAGTCCAGCAGGCCCTCGCCGACAGCGACCTGCGGTTCATCTTTCACGGCTGGACCGTCCTTGATGTGCAGCAGAACCGCACGCCGGCCGAGCTCCTCCAACACTGTAGCGGGATCAAGGCCGGCGGTCTGCACCCAGTAGGTGTCAACCTCGAAGAATATGGCCGGATCGAGGCAGTCGAGCATGACCTGGTAGACGTAGCGGCCCTCAACCTGTTGGAACTCCCACCAATGGTTGTGAATCCCGAACAGCATGCCGTTCCCCGCGGCGACGGCGCAGGCCTCGTTGAACAGATCGCAGGTCCGCTCGATGAGTTGCACCGTCTCAAAGCTATCAGGCCCCTTCCCCGAGACGATGCGTTTGCTGCCAAAAGCAGCCATGACATCCAGCACTCTGCTTCTGTCCTCGCCGAGTGGCAAGGGAACATGAACGCTGGGCACCTGCAGCCCCAGTTCGCTGAAGAGTCGGGCAGCCTGCGGCATCGTCGTCCCCGGCAGCCTGAAGATCGGCTCCACACCGACGTAACCGATCTCGGCGATTCGTTCCATCACGCCAACGAAGTCGCTGGCCAGGTTCTCGCGTACGCTGTACAGTTGAAGAGCTATGGGAGCGGTCACAAGCGTCCTCCTACTTTCATACGTATTGATGACTCCACTGAAAGAACTGCCAGACTTGCCACAGAGGCACA
>DFBV01000065.1:2733-9585 GCA_002366755.1 Anaerolineales bacterium UBA3071 | reverse complement strand
GCTTCGAAACTGCTTTGCAGCTTGCTGTAGCGCTCCAGAGCTGTTGCTCGCCGCTCTGGGTCGGCCATCTCTTCTTCCAGCCTGGATAGCTCCGCCTGCTGCGCCCGCAGCGGTTCGAAGACGCTGAGCATCTCCTCATAGACGGTGCGTTCTCCCGCCAGTGGGGGATCCTGCGGCAGGAATCCGATGCGCAGCCCTCGCCCACGATGCACTGTGCCAGCAGAAGCAGCTTGCAGTCCGGCGATGACGCGCAACAGGCTGGTCTTCCCCTCGCCGTTGGGGCCGACCAACCCGATGCGGTCGCCGTGGGCAATGCTCAGGGTGACGTCACTGAACACGTCTTGAGCGCCGTAGGCCAAAGCCAAGCTAAACGCATTGATAACGGACATGATCGTATACTTGCACCAAGCGCATCTGATGATCAAACTACATTATACCACAGCCAGGCGAAGGAAACCAATTGCGACACAGGCAGCGTAAACAGTTCCAGCCTGATGCCTTGCGTTTCGAGTCCCCCAACATAGCCATTTGGCGAAGTTGTGGTATAATGTCAGGCGGAACAGCACAGCAGTCTGAGGTTGCCCACGTGACCTTCGAGGCTTCCAGGTCTAGTGTGCGAGGTTCGGTATCTCTCGCCGAACTCCGAACCATGAACTCGAAACCTGAAACCTCGAAACCACGACAATGAGGTGGACATCACCCATGAAGCGACTCTGTCTCCCCACACTCTTGCTTTTCCTGGTATTATCGTCTAGCTGTGCGTGGCCTTGGGCAGGGCAGCCAGACGAAATGGCTCCTTACCGGCCTGCTATGCAGCACGAGGCTCAAGGGCAACTGGAGATGCTGGGCCCCATGCCCCGCTATGATATCCGCGTGCACATTGACCCCACTGCTGAGCGGCAGTTGACGGGATGGGAGCGAGTGTTGGTGACCCATTGGGGTCAGGACGAGTTGCACAAGCTGTATTTCCGCCTCTATCCAAACCTGCCGCAGTACGGCGGTGGCATGGGCATTGATGGCGTGGCGGTGAACGGCCACACCGCCCCTTTCAGCTACGAGGCCGAGAACACCGCCGTCCATATTTTGTTGCCCGAGCCGCTGCCTCCCGATAGCACGGCGGCGGTGGAGCTCAGTTTCGATCTCAAGGTGCCGGAGCGAGAGGAAGGGTACGTCCTCTGTGGCGAGAGCCGGGGATTCCTCAGCCTGCCGCTGTTCTATCCTGTCCTCGCTGTGCGCGACGATAGGGTGGGCGTTCCCCCATGGAATCTGGACATCGCCCCGACTACTCACGGCGACGTGGCCTTCGTCGAGGCGGGGTTGTACCGGGTGACGGCGACGGTGCCTTCGGACGTGGTGGTGGCTGCCACCGGCACAGTGATCAGCACCACTAACAGCAGCGAAGGCGAAGGTTGGACTGACATTCACATCGTCGGCGGGCCGCGGCGGGAATTCATGCTCATCCTCAATCCCCACTTCCAGACCGCCAGCACCGATGCCTGCGGCGCGAGGGTGACGTCGTACTTCCTGCCACAGGATCGGACCACCGGACTGGTGGCATTGCAGTACGCAGCGGCCGCGCTGCGAGTCTATTGCCAACGCTTTGGCCCCTACCCGTTCCGCGACATGGCCGTGGTCTCCGCTCCGCTCAGGTACTTCGGCATGGAGTATCCGGGGCTTACCCTCATTGGACTCGATGTCTATCGCCAGCGGCGGGAGGATCTGGAGTTCCTCATCGCCCACGAAATGGCCCATCAGTGGTGGTATAGCGTGGTGGGCAACGATCCAGTGAACTTCCCCTGGCTGGACGAAGGGCTGACAGAGTACTCCACCTATGCTTACTACGAAGCGATCTATGGCACGCCGGCTGCCGATGCGCTCTGGGAGCGGCGCTGGCGTGCTCCCTATCAGTATGCCGTCGAGCAAGGTCTGGACGCTGTGGTGAACCAGCCGTCGTCGGCCTTCAAGGTCACCAACTACGAGACAATGGTCTATGCTAAGGCGGCCCTCTTCTTCGACGCACTGCGGCGGGAGGTAGGTGATGAGACGTACTACCGCTTGTTGCGGGAGTATCTCGACCGCTACCGCTATGGCGTGGCTACGCCGGCTGATTTCCTGGCCGCAGCCGAGGACGTGAGCGGGCGAGATCTGAGCGAGCTGTATCAGCAATGGATACTCACGGCTGCGGAGCCGTAGCTTGGATCCGCTTTGCGAGTTCTTCCGAAGAAACCCTTACGGCGACAATGGAGGCTGGCCAGCAACCGTACCTATCGTCTACTTCGACAAGCCTGGCAAGCGGAACACCGAACGCACGCTGGAGATTGCCCGTGCTCGCGCCGAGAAACTGGGCATTGGCACCATCCTGGTGGCGACTACCACCGGAGCGACAGGGGTTCGGGCGGGGCGGGTTTTCCAGGGCTACGACGTGGTGGCGGTGACCCATTTTCACGGCTTCCGAGAGCTCGACACCGCGGAGGTGCTCCCTGAGCACCGTGCTGCAAGGACACGAAAGGAACGAAAGTATGGAGGCCGCGGGCGTCAAGGTATCCGCGGTTTTCTGTTCATCCGCGGCTAGTGCGGGCATGCCTTCGCCGGCATCAGCCGCGCTGTGCGCAAGAAGCTGGGCACTTACGAGGTGGGGGAGATTGTGGCCTTCACCCTGCGCGTCTTCGGCGAGGGGATGAAGGTGATGGCGGAGATCGCGCTCATGGCCGCCGACGCGGGGTTGGCCCGCACCGATGAGTTGGCCGTTGTCATCGGTGTACCGGTCGCGGGGCAGACACAGCGGTTGTCCTGCGCCCAGCGAACACGCAGCACTTCTTCGACATGAAGATCGAGGAAATCCAAAGCATGCCGTACCGGAGGTAGATACCAGGTATCAGGGAGAGCGGGGATGGGCACACGCGGACTGGCATTGGTCGTCATCATGGTGGGTCTTGTCAGCGGCTGCACACCGCTGGCGCAATTGGCTACCGCGCCTGCTGCCACACCCGCGCCCACAATGACCCCAGCACCCAATACCCATCCCCCAACTCTTACCCCCCTTCCCACCCCAACTTCTGCAAGCCGCCCTTTGGCATCGCCACAGGCCCCCCCTGCATCCCCCCCAGTGGGGGGGACACAGGGGGGGGACGATCAGCCGCTGCAGGAGATGGCGCTGATCCCTGCCGCCCACGCTGACCTGGACTTGCTCGATTACCCCACTCGCTACAGGCTCGACCTTACGCTGGACATGGACGGGCCGCGGCTGAGCGGCCACGCGGATGTCCTCTACACCAACAACGAGGACATCGCGCTACACGAACTCTACTTCCGCCTTTTCCCCAACATGGACGACGAGCAAGGGGGCGGGACGGTGATCGAGCAGATCACCGTGGAAGGCGAGCCGGTGGAGCCGCAATTCGAGTTGGATCGCACGGCCATGCGCTTGCCATTGGAACCGCCACTGGCTCCTGGCGCATCGGTCGAGGTCGGTCTGGATCTCCAAGTGACTGTGCCTCTGGGAGCGGGAGGCAACTACGGCGCTTTCGCTGCTCAGCAGGGCGTCCTGGCCCTGGCTCACTTCTATCCCTTTGTCCCCGTCTACGACGACGAAGGGTGGAACGTGGAGTTGTCGCCGACCATCGGCGACGTCATCTACGCCGACATGAGCCTGTATGACGTGACACTCACCGTGCCGGAGGAGATGACGGTGGTAGCCACGGGCAAACCGCTTCCGCTCGTAGCGCACGACGATGGCACGGCCACCTGGCGGTTCGTCAGCGGGCCGGCCCGCGATTTCAACATCGTCCTCAGCCACGAATACGAGGTCACGCGGCGCGAGGTGGACGGTATCACCGTCAGCTCCTACTATCTTCCTGGGGACGCCGAGGGGGGGGAGGTGGTGCTCGACGTCGCTGCCGAGGCGCTGCGCATCTTTGGCCGGCGCTTCGGGCTCTATCCCTACACCGAGTTGGATGTGGTGGCCACGTACACTTCAGCGGGCGGCATCGAGTACCCTGGGTTGATCGTCATCGCTGAGAGGCTGTATAAGGACACGAAAGGAACGAAAGGATGTAGCGATCGTACGGAGTGGGTGGTAGCGCACGAGGTGGCCCATCAATGGTGGTACAACCTGGTGGGCAACGATCAGGTGGACGAGCCATGGCTGGACGAGGCGCTGACGCAGTATTCCACCTCCCTCTACTACGAGGACAGGTACGGCGAGACAGTGGCCCAGCGGGCCCGCCGGGCCGGCTTTTGGGATCGCTGGGAGCAGGCGCGGAAGGAAGGGAGGGATCGGGCAGTCGCAGGGCCTGTGGCCAGCTTCGACGTGGAAGACTATGGCCCCATCGTCTACGGCAAGGGGCCGCTCTTCTTTCACCATTTGCGACAGCAGGTGGGCGATCTGGTCTTCGACGACATCCTGTGCGCCTACTTCCAAGAGCATCGCTACGGGATCGCCACAGCGGAGAGCTTCCTGGCTGTGGCGGAAAAGGTGAGCGGGCGGGACCTGGACGCATTGTACCAGCAGTGGATACTGGAGTAGAGAGAAGGGGCTGAGGGAAACAAGGGAAGAGGACTCTCTGATGCACAAGCGACTGTCGCAGTTCATCTACATTGTCCCTTTGCTTTTCCTGGTGCTGTTCTTCTTCTACCCTCTCTACAGCATCTTCGCGCTCAGCCTGGCACCAGAGGGGATACTCGATCTGCGGCCGCTGCGTGTGCTGATCAGCGAGTCTTACTATGCTCGTGTGCTGTGGTTCACCGTCTGGCAGGCGACGGTCTCCACGCTGCTGACCTTGCTGCTAGGCCTGCCGGCGGCCTTCGTCTTCGCCCGATACGAGTTTCGGGGCAAATCGCTGCTGCGGGCGCTGACCACCATTCCCTTTGTGTTGCCCACGATGGTGGTGGCAACCGCCTTCACCTCGTTGCTGGGGGCTCGCGGCCGGCTTGGCGGTTGGCTGATGGCCATCTTCAATCTCAGTGCCTCGCCCATTGACATCCAGCACACCATCTGGCTCATCTTGCTGGCTCATGTCTTCTACAATGTGACCATCATCGTGCGCATCGTGGGAGGCTTCTGGGCTAATCTCGATCCCCGCCAGGCGGACGCAGCGCGAGTACTGGGCGCAGGCCGTTGGCAGGTCTTCCGGGAGATCACGTTGCCGCTGTTGGGGCCAGCCATCGTCGCGGCTGCGCTCTTGGTCTACCTCTTCTGCTTCACCAGCTTCGGCGTCATCCTCGTTCTGGGCGGGCCCCGCTTCGCTACGCTGGAGGTGGAGATCTACCGCCAGGCTGTGCATCTGTTCCACCTGCCGCTGGCGGCGGCGCTGGGCATCGTGCAGATGGTGTTCACCTTTGTGATCATGGCTTTCTACACGCGGTTACAAGCGCGGCTGGCCGTGCCCATCGAGTTCCGGCCACAGCGGGCCACACACCGGCGCCCGACCCGCTGGCGAGACCGATTCCTGGTCGCCGCCTGTCTGGGAGGGATGTTGCTGTTGCTGCTCTCGCCGCTTGCAGCGCTGGCTGAGCGCTCCTTTTCCCTAGGCGGGCGTTATGATCTCCACTACTATCGAGAGCTGTTCGTCAACCGTACCCAGTCCATCTTCTTCGTCCCTCCCGCCGAGGCCATCCGCAACTCGCTGATCTTCGGCGCGGCGACGGTAGCGCTGGCGTTGGTGGTGGGCACCATCAGCGCCTATCTGCTCGCCCCATCGCAGAGGAGGGGGCGGGCTGACATTGGTCGTCATCGGGCTTTCCTTGACCCGCTGTTCATGTTGCCTTTGGGGACGTCGGCGGTGACGCTAGGCTTCGGCTATATCATCGCGCTCGATGAGCCGCCGCTGAACTTGCGCACCTCGCCCCTGCTGGTGCCACTGGCGCACACGCTGGTGGCTTTCCCCTTCGTCGTGCGCACGCTGCTGCCCGTGCTGCGGGGCATGAACCCGCATCTGCGGGAGGCGGCTGCGGTAATGGGTGCTTCGCCGCTGCGGGTGGTGCGGGAGATTGACCTGCCCATCCTCTTCCGGGCGCTGCTGGTGGGGGCAGTGTTCGCCTTCACGGTCAGCATGGGAGAATTCGGAGCCACGGTGCTCATTGCCCGCCCTCAGTTCCCGACCATGCCTGTGGCTATCTTCCGCTTCCTGGGGCAGCCGGGGTTGCTGAACTACGGGCAGGCGCTGGCCATGAGCACGCTGCTGATGGCCGTCTGTGCCGCCGGTTTCCTGCTCATTGAGCGCTTCCGCATCGGCGACGTGGGCGAGTTCTGACCCGCGAACCTTATGCCGTCGGGATGTCAGCGGAACAGCGGAACAAGCGGAAAGCTCAACCAGGCAGCTCTTTGCGCTACCCGGCTCCCCCGATGGACTGGTGCGCAACGAACCGGACTACTCCTCCAGGGGATGGGTAGAAGAGCGCATATCGTGGGGCCCATGAAGTACTACGCCTCACGTTTCCACGTTCGACAGATTTGATTTTTCGCGGGTTTTGGTGTATACTACGAATGATGATGAGTGGGAAGGGCTCGCCCCTTCGGGCCCAACTGATGGGTATACCACGAGGAGTAGAGTAAATGTCGGATACAGGTCGTGAGCAGGCCCTAGAGACCGCAGTGAGTGATTTGAGAAAGCGTTTTGGCGACACGGCTATTATGAAGTTGGGAGAGGCCACCCACCTTGATGTAGACGTCATCCCCACCGGCTCCATTGGTCTAGACATCGCGCTGGGCGTGGGCGGCATCCCCCGCGGCCGGGTCACCGAGATCTACGGCCCCGAGATGTCGGGCAAAACCACCATCTGTCAGCATATCATCGCCGAGGCCCAGAGAATGGGCGGCGTCGCTGCCTTCATAGACAGTGAGCACGCACTCGA
>DFBV01000065.1:681-2653 GCA_002366755.1 Anaerolineales bacterium UBA3071 | reverse complement strand
GCGGTGGACGTGATCGTGATTGACAGCGTCGCCGCGCTGGTGCCGCGGGCGGAGATCGAGGGGGAGATGGGCGCTGCCCACATGGGCTTGCAGGCGCGGCTGATGAGCCAGGCGCTGCGCAAGCTGTCGGGCGCCATCAGAGCCTCGAACGCGGCGATGATTTTCACCAATCAGTTGCGGCAGAAGATCGGGGTGATGTTCGGCAATCCAGAGACGACTTCTGGGGGGAGGGCGTTGCGGTTCTACGCTTCGGTGCGGCTGGACTGTCGTCGTATCCAGGCCATCAAGCAGAAGGGCGAGGTGGTGGGCAGCCGCACGCGGGTGCGGGTGACGAAGAACAAGGTGGCGCCGCCGTTCCGGGTGGTCGAGTTCGACATCATGTACGGTTCTGGTCTCTCGCGGGAGGGGGACCTGCTAGACCTGGGTGTGGACATGGACCTGGTGGACAAGCGGGGATCGTACTACTCCTTCGGCGACACGCAGTTGGGCCAGGGGCGAGAGAACGCTAAGTCCTTCCTGATAAATGATCGAGAGCTGGCGTTCACCCTGGAGAACGAGATTCGTCAGACAGCCGGGCTGCCTCCACGGGCAGCAACTGAGGAGGTTGTCACGACGGAGCAGCCGCCTGACGGGGCTGCACTAGAAGGGCGGGCCACGAAGGGTTTCTCGGCTACGGCAGCGCCGAGAATCGGCTCGCAGCCATAGCAATCTTTGCCTGTGGGGATGGCGCGGTGACACGCTGTACGCTGCGCTGTTCCTCGGTACCATTCCATGACACCGTTTGATCGCCCGTAGGGACCCAGCAAGTTGGTAGAGCGGCGACTGATGAATTGCGAGTAGCATCGGGATGAGCAATAAGCCACTCTCCCTACGAAGGCTGTATCCATTCTTGACGGCTGCAGTCGTGGGACTGATAGACGTCCTTCTTCATCATTGATGTGTCAGTCTTCAGTCCACCAACTTGCCAGTCCATCAACCTACGAACTACCGATTTCAGCGGTTTCCGTTGGATGTACGAGACATATGATTTACTGAAACTGTCAGAAGTGGGTTAAGCGTTTTGTCCTGCGCGGCACCATTTGCCGCCTTGCTGGCAAGGGTTTGATCGGGTGTTCACAGCGTAGTGGAGTGGTGATGGGAGGGGCTGTCCCCTTCTCTCATCAGGCGCGGGGGGAAAGATAGCTGTGGCTGAGAAGCCACAGCTTTTCTTTTTTATCGGATGGGGTAGTGGTGCGGTTTTTCATAGCCGCCAAGCCCAAGCGGAGCGAATAGCCGATGGCTGGCACAATCACCAAGTTGGCCTTTCAGCAGCGCAATCGCGAGCGGGTCAGTGTGCACCTGGATGGACGATATGCCTTCGGCGTGCCTGCTATCGAGGCGGCGAAACTGAAGCGGGGACAGTTCCTTTCCGATGTGGATATCGCTCGCCTGCGCGAGCTTGATGCTCGGGAGCGAGCTTACGAGCGAGTGCTGCGTCTTCTGGCGCATCGCCCGCGCAGCAAGGCTGAAGTGCGACGCTATCTGGAGCGCAAGAACACACCGGCCGACGCGATCTCATCGGTGATCGAGCGTCTGAGCCAGGATGGGTATCTGGATGATGCGGCTTTTGTTCGCTTTTGGGTGGAGAACCGGGAGCGCTTCAACCCCCGCGGGCTGTGGGCGCTGCGTCAGGAGTTGCGCCAGAAGGGAGTGGCTGAGGATCTGATAGAGGACGCACTGGCGGACCTGGATTCCGAAGCCAGCGCGTACCGAGCCGCCCGCCATAGTCTTCGAAAATGGGCCGGTCTCGAATACGGTGACTTCCGTAAGGCGGTGGGAGGCTACTTGGTTCGTCGCGGTTTCGGCTACGGTGTCATGAAGGACGTCGTGGAGCAGCTATGGCAGGAAATGGGTACAGAGAGAAACAGCTAGACGAAAGAGGGTATTGAGGCAGAAGTCACACATAGAGCCGCCGGGCGGAGCGGCAGGTATG
>DFBV01000065.1:0-554 GCA_002366755.1 Anaerolineales bacterium UBA3071 | reverse complement strand
GTCAAGTCCGCCCAGGCGCAGGCCGACCAACTCCTGGCCGAGGCACAAGCGCAGGCTGCGGCACTGATCTTGAAGGCGAAAGACGAGATCATTCATCTGCAGGACGAGGCCGCTCAGGAGAGGAAACGGCAGCGCCAGGAGTCCCGTCGGGAGGAAGAGCGGCTGCGCAGACGTCAGTCGAGCATTGACCGCCGCTTTGACAAGATCGAGCAGCGTGAGCGGAAGTTGAATCAACGCCAAATTGCGCTGGACAGACGAGACCAAGCCTTGAAGAATCTGGAAGCCGAGAAACGTGAGGAGTTGCAGCGCATCTCCGCCTTGACAGCCGAGGAAGCCAAGGAGCTTCTGCTACAAGGCATCCGGGAGGAGTACCGGGACGATATGGCGCGGGTGATCCGTGAAATCGAAGCGGAGGCGAAAGAGGAGGCTGACCGCAGGGCACAGAAGATCATCACCGTGGCCATCGGCAGACTGGCGTCGGATCAAGTAGCAGAGGCTACGGTTTCCACTGTGCCTTTGCCCGGCGATGAGATGAAGGGGCGTATCATCGGGCG
>DFBV01000101.1 GCA_002366755.1 Anaerolineales bacterium UBA3071 | reverse complement strand
GGTGATGTTGATGAAGGCTCGACGAGTGGGAACGTTGAACCAAAGCTCTTTGCGGTAGCTCTTCATAAGCCCTCCGATGGTTCTTGGGAACTTTTGTGACCTCGCCAGCATTCTAGCACACCCTTGCTGATTCGTCAATCAGGTGCGTTGCACCTCAGGATGGAAGTGGCCACGCCGACTTGTACCAATGGGTGAGATGGGGTAGAATTGGCGATGGGAAGGGTAAAGATGAACGCCATTGATCTGCACTGTCACACCATCGCCTCCGACGGCCTCCTGAGCCCGGCCGAAGTGGTCGCCCACGCGGCCAAGTTGGGCTTGGAGACCATTGCCATCACCGATCACGACACGGTGGACGGGATAGCCGAGGCGCTAGCCGCGGCCGCTCGTTGGGGCATCGAAGTCATCCCCGGCGTGGAGATCAACACCGATGTGCCTGAGGGCGAGGTGCACATCCTGGGCTTCTTCTTCAACGACGGCTGGCAGGACGTGGAGTTGGGTGCGCTCTTGCGTCGCATAGAGGCGGGCAGGATCGTCCGAGCGCGGAAGATGGTGCAGAAGCTGGTAAAACTCGGGGCACCGATATCCTTCCAGCGGGTGCAGGAGATCGCCTGCGGGGACATCATCGGCAGGATGCACGTGGCATTGGCTCTGGTGGAGGCTGGCCACGTGGCGACGCGGCGGGAGGCGTTCGCTCGCTACATTGACCGTCACGGCCCTGCCTACGCGGACCGTTTCAAACTCTCGCCGGCTGATGCCTGCCGCGCTATCGCCCGTGCCGGAGGCCTGCCGGTGCTGGCTCATCCCTTGGTCGGCATGATCAACGGTGTGGCTGCCATCGCCAACCTGGAGGCGCGCTTGATGGCACTTGGCGAGGCTGGTCTGGTGGGGCTGGAGGTGTACTACCCTGGCCACACGGCGGCGATGATGGATCAGTTGCTGGCGCTGGCCCGCCGTTTTGATCTGATCCCCAGCGGCGGCAGCGACTATCATGGCCCAATGCCGGACAAGGCGGATCTGGGTAGCGTCTACGTGCCGCGACGCTGCCTGCGCCGACTGCGAGAGGCCGCACACGCCTACTTCTCTTCCTCCCCGAAGAAGTCCAACCACTCCTCCACTTCCTGCGACGATAGCGGTGGCTCCTCGCGCAGTCGCCGCGTGGCAGGCAGCGGCGCAATGAGCCGGGCGGCGAACTCCGCCGAGGGAACAACGCGTGCACCGTGAGAGCGAATCGTCTCCGCCAAGTTGTGATCGGACGTGACCACGGTGAGACCGCGGGGATTGGCGGCCCGCCGTACCCGCGCGGCGATGACATCGTCAGCACGTTGCTTGCGGCTGGGGGCGAAGACGACCTCCACGCCGCCGCCGGACAGCCCGCGGGAGCGGCCGCCTGGCACGCCGGCATCGAAGACAACGGTGATGTCGCTTCGCACGCGGCTGCGATAGCGGCGCAGCAGCCGCACTAGCTCCAGCTCGTCGTTCTCATTGGCCAGGGAAATCCCGGGCAACTGACCGCTGCCGATGAGATTGTGTCCATCAATCAACAGAGGCACGGGCTACTCTACGTTTCTTGCAGCTTGATCTCCAGCACCTGCTCGGAGGCGAAGCCGTCGAGCTGAAGGTACCACTGGGCGGCGTCGAGCAGCGCCTCCTGCGGGATCAGGCCGATCAGCTCGCTACGCTCGACGGATACGCCGTAGCGTGCTGCCTCGCGGCGGATTGCCTCCACCACCCGGTGGACGGGGGTGAGGCGAAAATCGGTGAGGTTCATGGACACCTGCGCCTTGCCCTTCACCAGAAGTCCCAAAGCCTTCACATAACGTAGGCCACCGCTGGAATGGCGCACAGAGCGGGCGATTCGGCGAGCGATGTCCACGTCTTCGGTCGTCAGGAAGACGTTGTAGGCGATGAGGAAGGGGCGGGCGCCGATGACGGTGGCTCCTGCCGCCCCCAACCGCGCTGGACCGAAGTCAGGCTCCCGATCAGGGTCGGTGAGGATCTCCTCCTTGAGTCCTTCGTACTCGCCGCGCCGGATATCGGCCAGATTGCGCCGATCGGGCCGCGTGGCTGCTTCCTCGTAGAGATAGACAGGGATGTCCAGTTCCTCTCCTACCCGCTGGCCAAGTTGCCGCGCCAGCACCACGCAATCCTCCATTGTCACGCCGCGCACGGGCACCAGGGGCACGACGTCGGCTGCGCCGATGCGGGGATGTTCTCCCCGATGATGATCCAGGTCAATCAACTGAGCGGCGGTGGCAATGCCCTGAAAGGCTCCCTCCACAACAGCCTCCGGTCCGCCCACAAAGGTGACCACTGTGCGGTTGTGATCACCGTCTGACTGCACGTCGAGGACGCGCACGTCGGGCACGCCGCCGATGGCATTGGCGATAGCGTCAATCACCGGCTGCCGTCGTCCCTCACTGAAGTTCGACACGCATTCGACGATCTTCTTCACCCTGTTCCTCCGGTCACTGTTCATCGTTCGGCGTTCCTTGTTCTAGGTTCGGGGTTCGGCGCTGAACACCAAACCTGAAACCTGGAACCTTCGAACCTGAAACCTTCAACGATTTCGCGGGTCTATTCTAGCACTACCCTGGGTTGGTGTCAAGGTTTGAAGCGCAAACGGGTACGCGTCAGAAGTGTGGGGCAACCTGAGGCCTCTCATGATGTGGCTCCACGTGAGGCGCGAGGGAATGTGGCCTCTCCAGGCCGTGCGCTTCCATTAGCTCGACATCGTCCATTATCTCGGTTGGGTCGCCGTTGGCAACGATGCGTCCTTCGTCTATCAGGACGACGCGGTCGCATACCTCCAGAATGAGTTCCAGGTCATGGGAGGCGATGAGAATGGTCTCCTGTGAGGCCTGCAAGAAGCGGATGAGGCGGCGACGCGAATGGATATCCAGGCTGGCGCTGGGTTCATCGTAGACCACCAGTCGCGGACGCATCGCCAAGACGCCGGCGATTGAGACCATGCGCTTCTCGCCGCCCGAGAGGTGATGGGGAGGGCGGTCGGCCAATTCTAGCGCCCCGGCGATTGAAAGCGCCTCCCTGACCCTGGCTTCCACTTCCGCTCGTGGCAGACCCATGTTCGAAGGTCCGAAGGCCACATCATCCCTCACCGAAGGGCAGAAGAGCTGATCGTCTGGGTTCTGGAAGACCATGCCGATGTCTGGGCGGAACTTCCCCGGCACCACCGGTTGCTCAAACAAGCGGATCTCACCGGCATCGGGCTTCAGCACGCCGCAGACGAGGAGGAACAGCGTGGTCTTCCCCGCCCCGTTGGGGCCGATCAATCCCACCCTCTCCCCTGGCCCCACCTCCAGGATCAAGCTCCGCAGGACATCGTCCTTGTCCGGATAGGAAAAGCTCAGATCGGAAACCGACAGCACGGGGTCATCTGGGTTGGTAGGCTTAACTTGTTGTGGTTGTTGGTATTCCATCGAATCACCCCTGGCCCTGGCGTAGGACGATTTCGGCGGCGATGAACCCGGCTGCCAGCAAGAGGAAGGCGAAGAGCCAGGCCAGATCGCGAAAGCGGAAGCGAGGCTCTTCAGAGGGACGGGTTGGCTGGCCGTAGCCCCGCAGAACCATTGCCTTGTAGACCCGCTCGGACCGCTCATAACTGCGCACCAACACGCTGCCAGCCAGCGAGGCCAGAACGCGAAGGACCCGGCCGCCGAGGTAACGTGCATGGAAGCCGCGTAGCCCCATCGCCGTCTTCATCCTCTCCAGGTCATCGCCGATTTCGTAGATGTAGCGGTAAGTGAGAAGCGTCATGTCGGCCAAAACGAGGGGCAGCCCCAGCGACCGCATCGCTTTGATGATGTCCAGGAAAGGAGCGGTACCAAAGAGAATCAGGCTGAGCGTCAGGATGGAAACGAACTTGCTGACGATCAGGAGCAAATCGAGGCATCC
>DFBV01000053.1 GCA_002366755.1 Anaerolineales bacterium UBA3071 | reverse complement strand
GAGTTGAGCCGCCGACAGTTGACGGATGACGCGACGAGCCCAGGCGCTGGGCCGGAGAGTCAACCAGGGCGCGATAGCGAAGCCCAAGATGCCTCCCGCCGCCGCGCCGCCGATCACATAACGCAGTGCTATCGGATCTTGAAGAGGGTTAGGACGGCCAGAAACCATGCCGCCTACCTGCCAACCGATGATAGCGAAAACGATAAATCCAACGATACGAAAAATGAGTTCCACTCGCATGATAAGACCTCCATGTTCTGTTTGATGAAGTGGGCCCGTGCAGTGATTGGCTGCACAAGGGAGAAAATGAATGAATGACAGATGAAGATCAAGAACTGAAAAAAGGAGTGCGGGGATAGCCCAAAGCCTTTGGCTCTCACCATGCATGCCCGACATCGGTGTTGTTCAATCCATACTCTCACTCCGCACTAACTGATCCCAGGCCAGCGAAAAAGCTCGCTGGATATCCGCTCGCGTGTCACCGCTCAGGGCGGCGGCGATGCGAGCGCTGAGACCAAGCAATCGCTCGCGTTCGGCCGACGGCAGATGGCCCGTCAACCCATGCATGGCTTCCGCCAAGACTGGAGCATGCACCAGCAGTGGTTGGGCACTGAGCAAAGGCCGAAGTTGCGCCATCAGGTACAGCGCCCGGGCACGGGAGTCCGCCCGCGCCAGTTGCCAGGCCAGCAGATCATCCGCCGTCACCTCCAACTGGTGCATGGCCAGCGCCACCTGGTCGGCGATGAAGCCATGGCTGACCAGCAGCCGCACCGCGCCGTTTCCTTTGACCGCCGTCGCCACCTGGTACAGGAACTGCTGCAAGAGAGCCGAACCGATCCCTGCTTCCTGTCCATCCTGCACGATCGCCGCGGGGATCTGAAACAGGTAGTAATCCGCTGAGCCATGCAGCACGGCGTGAGCCGCCGCCACGTGCACCATACCTTGACGCAGAAGCCCAGGCAAAGGTTCCAGCCGCTCAACGCAAATGGTGATGCGGGGCATATCACCCCAAGCACTATGGCCCACCGGCAGCGGATCGCCCCCGCCGGAGACGACGCCCAGCATCCTGCGCTCCCGCTCGTGCTCAACCTGCTGCCGCTTCACCGTGTCGAAGAAGCGCAGGGCCACTACCGATGGCAACAGCACGTCCAAGCGGGCGTAGCATTCGCTGACGCTTGCTGCTACTTCTTCTTGAAGCTCACGGGAGACGCTGCCGAACGCGCAGATGTCCAACCGGGTCTCGTCGGTCTCAACTGCCCGATTCACCCTCCTCACCCACCTCCTTCTTTCGTTCCTTTCGTGTCCTCTAGGGCCTGATCCACCTCATGCTTCAGCCGCTGCGCCATGGTCAGGATCTCCAGAAGCTGCTGCTCGGCCTCCGGATCGTCATCAGGGCGCACCTCCCAGGCACCTTCCAGCGCCTCCAACATGCTCTGCGTGCTCTGCTGCAGCATACGGGTAACGTACTCTGCCGTCAACTCCCGACCGGCCAACTTCACGCGGGGGCCGCTGTGGAAGCCCAGTTCCTCCATCAAAGCCCGCTCTTCCTCGTCCCCCTCGCCGTGGTCAACCCCCTCGAAGAACTCGAAACGCTCATCGGCCTCCAGCAGGGCGGTGAACGCGTCCACCGAAAGGCCAGTGCCAATCCCCTGGCTCTGTAGGTCCAGCCACAGGACCTTGACGGGCACCAAGATGTCGTTGCCGCTGCCCAGGATCTCAGCAGCCCATTCCAAGGGACTCCGCGTCATCCCCACCTCCTTCGGAACTATCACCTTCCTCACCTTGGGCACCTTGGGCGTCTCCGCCCGCTTCCGGCCTTCCTTCCCTTAGTTCGTCCGTTAGTTCGTCCTCCTCTCCGGCATCGGGTTTCTTGTCTGGCTCGCGGCCAAAGGCCTTGAGCCGTTCCGCCAGATCCTTCAACCTCGCTTGCACCCGCCCGCTGACGGAGTCCTCGGGGTAGTTTCCTTCCTCGTCCCGCTCGCCCGCCTCGACACCGCTAAGGATGCGGATGGCCTCATCTAGGGTGCGTATCGGATAGATATGGAAAAGCCCCTTCTCCGTCGCCTCAATAACCTCTTCTCGCAGCATGAGATGGCGCACGTTGGCCTCGGGGATGATCACACCCTGCTCACCGGTCAGGCCACCGTCCGCTGCCCGGCAGACCTCGAAGAAACCCTCGATCTTGTGGGTCGCCCCGCCGATGGCTTGCGCTTCGCCCTTCTGATTGATGGAGCCCGTGACAGCGATGCTCTGCTTGATGGGCAATTCAGAGAGGCTAGAAAGCAGCGCACACGTCTCGGCAACGGAGGCGCTATCCCCTTCCACCCCCGAGTACGATTGCTCGAAGGCCACGCTGGCGGAGAGGCTGAGGGGAACGTCCTGGGCATACTTGCCGCCCATGTAGCCAGCCAGGATCAACATGCCCTTGTCATGAATGCGCCCGCTCAGCCGCGCCTCCCGCTCGATGTTGATCACACCCTGCTGACCCAGGTAAGTGCGGGTAGTGATACGGCTGGGACGGCCAAACTGATAATCCCCCAGCATGACCACCGACAGCCCATTGACCTGTCCCACCACCTCGCCCGCGGTGTCCACCATGATTGTCCCTTCGGTGATCCGCTCCCTCATCCGTTCCTCGATCTGGTTGGCACGGTAGATGCGCTCGTCAATGGCCTTCTGCACGTCCCCTGCCGTGACCGGATCATGCCCTGCCCGCATCGCCCAGTAAGCCGCCTCGCAGATGATGTCGGACACGTGCGCAAAGCGGGTGGTGAGCTTGTGCTGATCCTCCACCAGGCGGGCGCTGTACTCCAGCACCTTGGCCACCGCTCCTGGGTCAAAATGAGGCAGTCCTTCACCCTCGCAGCGGTCGTGGATGAAGCGCGCCACCTTCTCCACGTTATCCTGGTTCCACTCCATGTCCACCGCGAAGTCGGCCCGCACCTTGAACAGCTTCTGGAACTCCTCGTCCATGGCGTAGAGGATATAGTAGGTCTGGGCGTCGCCGATAAGCACCACCTTCACGTCCAGGGGGATAGGATCCGGAGTCAGGGTCGTAGTGGCAATGATCCCCATCTGCCGCCCAGGATCTTCGATGCGTATCTCCTTATGATGCAAGCTGCGCTTAAGGGCCTGCCAAGCCAGCGGCTGGCGCAGCAGCGCCCGCGCATCCACCACCAGATAGCCGCCGTTAGCGCGATGCAGCGCGCCGCCGCGGATCATGCGGAAATCGGTGACCAGCGTGCCGAACTGGGCGCGATGTTCCAGTCGCCCGATCAGGTTGTGGTACGTGGGATTGGTCTCCAACACCACCGGTGCCCCTTCCTGGTCGCAGTGATCCACGACGATATTGATGCGATAACGGTCAAAGGGTGAGCCTGCCTGCGAGGGCAGCCACGGCGGCGCGCCCGCGGACTCCTCTGAACCATCCCCTCCTGCTAGCGCTGCCCGTATACGCCCTATGCGCTCCACGACGTCACTCTGCACCGCCTGCAGATACGCGACGACCTCAGACCAGGCTGCATACTCGTCGAGTAACGACTGAAAGAAAGGCGCCACCACCGCCGCGGCGACCTCCTGATCCAGATTGCGCATGCGATCTCTGGCCTCCTGTTCCAGGTCACGCACACGGCGCAGTGTGGCCTGCAGTCCCTCCTGGAGCATCGGCTCCTGTGCTTCCAGCTCCTGCTGCCGCTCCTCTGGAAGTTCCATGTACTGCTCGCGGTTCAGCACTTTGCCCTCCATGACGGGGGCCAACACCACGCCCATCGGGGTCTGGACGATGGCGAAACCGCTCTCGGCAGCAAGCGCTTCCATCTTCTTGAACTCGACCTTACGCCGCTCGTCCAACTCACGAGCCAGCTTCTGCTGGTGCTCCTCGTACTGTTCACTCTCGAAGGCCCTGGGCAGCTCCTCGGCCAAACTGCTCAGCAACTCGTCTACCTTGTCCTGGAAGGCGCAACCACCACCCGGCGGCAGTCGCAGGGCGTCCGGGCTCTGGGGGTCTCTGAAGTTATTGACGTAACCCCAATCGTCGGGCAGGTCACGGGTGCTGGCCTTGCGCTCCAGGTAACGCATGATGGTCGAGGTCTTGCCCGCACCGGCAGGGCCCATGGTGTAGACGTTGTAGCCGAGGGCGGGAATGTCAATGCCAAACTCGATGGCCCGGGTGGCCCGCTCCTGGCCAATGATTTCCGTCAATTCGGAAAGTTCGTCAGTACATCGAAATTCCAGGCCCTCGACTTCGCCGCGCCGCCGTAGCTGCGCGGGGCTCAGTTCACGCGACGCAACTGTCACAGATCTCCCCCCATTAATCAGGCATTCTGCACCCAACCATTATACCACGCCTTCCCCGTATGGGCCAGTTGCCGCGCTCACAATGCTCAG
>DFBV01000151.1:1740-5146 GCA_002366755.1 Anaerolineales bacterium UBA3071 | reverse complement strand
CGACTGGTGGCCCAGGGCCGCGCCTGGCGTGGCATCGTCGTGGACGGTGCGGGCATCGGTTCATGCATGGCTGCCAACAAGGTGCCTGGCGTGCGCGCAGCCATGTGCTACGATCAGGCTACCGCCGTCAACAGCCGCGAGCATAACGACGCCAATGTTCTGACGCTGGGCGCTGGACTGATTGGCCCCAGCCTGGCCCAGCAAATCGTCAAAAGCTGGCTGGAGACGCCAACCGGTGGAGGGCGTCACGCGCGCCGGGTTAACATGATCATGCAGATCGAGCGACGTTTCTTGAAAGACCGCGTCGGGGAATAGCGAATGAGGAAGCTGGACGAAGCAACGATCGAGCGCATCATTGAGCAGATCACCCATCAGGTTCTCCTCTTGATACAGGGAGAGACAGAGACGGGAGCTGATGGCGGCGCTGCTCAGCCTCTATCAACACACAACTACGTGGAGCGAGTGCAGCCGGTCGTCAACGCCGGAGCTGACCGCATCGCCAGCACGTTGGGCATCATGCCGACTGACGGCACCATGGCTCACATGATCGATCACACGGTGCTCAAGCCCGATGCCACACAGGACCAAATCGCGCAATTGTGCTATGAGGCGCGCAAGTACGGCTTCGCTTCAGTGTGTGTCAATCCCGCCAACGTAAAGCTGTGCACCGAACTCCTGCAAGGCAGCGCCGTTCCGGTTTGTACTGTTGTCGGCTTTCCACTAGGCGCCACACCTACCGAGGTCAAGGTCTTCGAGGCTCAACAGGCCATTCGCGAAGGTGCGGCAGAGGTTGACATGGTAATCAACGTCGGCGCGCTCAAATCCCGGGACTACGAACGGGTGGAGCGCGACATCGCCTCCGTGGCCCGGGCCTGTCAAGCTGGCAACGCCATCCTCAAGGTGATCATCGAGGCAGCCCTGTTGACCGATGAGGAGAAGGTCATTGCGTGCCAGCTTGCCAAGGTGGCTGGTGCTGACTTCGTCAAGACCTCCACAGGGTTCGGGCCGGGCGGTGCCACTGCGGAGGACGTCGCCCTCATGCGGCGCGTAGTCGGTCCTGCCATGGGCGTGAAAGCGGCGGGCGGTATTCGTACCTACGAGGCTGCACAGAAGATGGTCGCAGCAGGGGCTACGCGGATCGGCGCCAGCGCCAGCGTGAAGATCATGCAGGAAGCCGGATCATGAATTCGAAGGCCGATTGGACGCTTCACAAAGGAGAACGGGCATGACTGTGCAGTTGCGTACTTATGTCTTCCTGGATAGTCTGCAACCACAGCACGCGGGATTCCTGGGCACGGTGGCGCGAGGCTTCCTGCCCCTGCCCTATGATACCTCGCTGTGGGTAGAGATCTCACCCGGCATCGAGATCAATCGCATCACCGACATCGCGCTGAAATCCACCCGGGTCCGCCCCGGCATGCAGATTGTCGAGCGACTGTTTGGCTTGCTGGAGGTGCATCACCAGGATCAGGCTGAGGTTCGGGCGGCCGGCGCGGCAATCCTGCAGGCACTGGGCCTGGAGGAACCGGATCGCATCAAGCCCAGGGTTGTCTCCAGCCAGATCATTCGCCACGTGGATGCCCACCAGGTGCAGCTCATCAACCGCATGCGCCACGGTCACATGCTGCTGGCGGGTCAGACGCTGTACGTGCTGGAGGTGGAACCGGCGGGCTACGCTGCTCTGGCGGCCAACGAGGCCGAGAAGGCCGCCCACATCAACATCCTGGAGGTTCGTGCCTTCGGCAGCTTTGGGCGCGTCTATCTGGGTGGCGAAGAACGTGATATTATGGCTGGCTACGGTGCGGCCGTCGCTGCCATTGAGGGCATCAGCGGGCGCGAGATCGAGACGAAGCGCCGCGACTAGTGTTGGTAGAGTGGTACATTGGTACATTGATAGATTGGTACACTGGCGGATTGATCCCCAATGCACCAGTTTCTCAATCTGCCGATTTGCTAGTTTCCCAAGTCAGGAGGATACTATGACTGAAGCACTCGGTATGATCGAAACGAAGAGCTTTCCCGCGATGGTCGAGGCAGCCGACGCGATGGTCAAGGCGGCCAAGGTCGAGCTGGTGAGCTACGAGAAGACCGGTGGCGGTCAGGTGACGGCCATCGTGCGCGGCGACGTGGCGGCCGTCAAAGCAGCCGTCGAGGCTGGCGCGCGTGGAGCTGAGAGGGTAGGCGAGGTCGTCGCTATCCATATCATCCCGCGCCCGCACACCAACGTGGACCGCACACTACCCCTGGGACGCCCACCCGCCGAGGGCAAGTAAGAGACAAACGGAGTTCGTCATGCTACTAGGAAAAGTCGCGGGCACGCTGGTCGCCACGCGCAAGGAGACCACCTTGGAGGGGCTCAAGTTCCTGGTGCTCAAACAGATCGACATTGAGGGCCAAGAGACAGGGGGCTATCGCGTGGCGGCGGACGCGGTTGGCGCGGGGCTGGGTGAGGTGGTGCTCTATGCCACCGGCAGCGCTGCTCGCCAGACGAAGTTGACAGACAGACGTCCATGCGATGCCGTCATCATGGCCATTGTGGACATGCTGGAGGTGGACGGCATCGTGAAGTATGATAAGGCTAAGGCTGAAGTTGGCTGATGATTGATGATGCTCGTATTGACGCTATCGTTCAGCAGGTGATGGCCGAACTACGCCAGGGGGAACGGGTACGCCACGGCCCTCCGGTGGAGCCACCGGACGCCAGGCAACCTCCCCCGCCGGCCCCGGAGTTGCGCCACGGTGACAACCTGTTCCCCGACGTAGATAGCGCCGTGGCGGCAGCACGTCGCGCCTACCTGGAACTGGGCCGTATGCCGCTTGCAGTGCGCGAGCAGATGATTGCCCACACCCGCCGCGTGATGCGCGAGAACGCGCAACTCCTGGCCTACGAAGCCTGGCAAGAGACGGGAATGGGCCGCTACGAGGACAAAATCGAGAAAAACCTGCTCAACGCCAACAGGACACCTGGGACAGAGATACTGGCCCCGACTGCATGGAGCGGTGATGACGGTCTGACGCTGATCGAATACGCGCCCTACGGCGTGATCGGCGCGATCATCCCCAGCACAAACCCCACGTCCACCGTGATCTGCAACTCGATCGGGATGGTGGCAGCGGGCAACGCCATTGTCTTCAATGCGCACCCCGGAGCGCGTGCCTGTTCCAACCGTGCGGTACAGTTGGTTAACGAGGCCATCGTCGAGGCGGGTGGGCCGCCTCACCTGGTATGCGCCGTGGCCGAGCCCACCATAAAGACCGCCCAGAAGATCATGCGCCACCCCGACGTGCAGTTGCTGACCGTCACCGGCGGAGCGGCTGTGGTGCGGGAAGCGATGCAGAGTGGCAAGCGGGCGGTCTGTGCCGGCCCGGGCAATCCGCCGGTGGTAGTGGATGAGACGGCCGATCT
>DFBV01000151.1:1151-1667 GCA_002366755.1 Anaerolineales bacterium UBA3071 | reverse complement strand
GCTGATGAAGTCCATCTTCACCCAGGTTCCGCCAGCGGGGCAGCACGGCATGATGAACAAGGCTTTCATCGGCAAGAACGCCAACGTGTTGCTCAAGGAGATCGGCGTGAATGTTGGGGATGAGGTCCGCCTGGTGCTGGTGGAAGTGGAGCGAGACCACCCGCTGGTGCTCTCAGAGCAGATGATGCCGATCATCCCGCTGGTCCGCGTGGGCGACGCCGATGAGGGCATTGACCTGGCCAAGATAGCTGAGCACGGCTTCCGGCACACGGCGGTGATGCACTCCAAGAACCTCGATCACCTGAGCCGCATGGCGCGGGAGATAGACTGCAGTATCTTTGTGAAGAACGGACCCTCGCTTGCCGGCGTCGGCTACGGCGGCGAAGGCTTCTGCTCGTTCACCATCGCCAGCTCCACCGGTGAGGGGATTACCAACCCGATCAGCTTCAGCCGCATCCGCCGCTGCGTGCTGAAAGACTCCTTCCGGATCGTCTAACTTCCAATATCCAATCTCTA
>DFBV01000151.1:0-1043 GCA_002366755.1 Anaerolineales bacterium UBA3071 | reverse complement strand
GGCAAGTACCTGGTGCTGATCGGGGGCGAAGTGGCTGACGTTGAGGAATCGCTGGCGGCCGGGCGCGAGGTGGGCGGCGCGGCGGCCGTGGATTTCGTCTACCTGCCCCAGGTGCACCCGGAGGTAGTGGAGGCCATCGGTGGGGGACGGGTGCCGCAGGCAACGGACGCCCTGGGCGTCGTTGAAACGACCACGGTTGCGGCCGCCATCCACGCTGCCGATGCCGGCATCAAGGGCGCCGAGGTGCGACTGACCGAGGTGCGGTTGGCCGACGGGCTGGGGGGCAAAGGCATCGTGCTCTTCTCTGGCCTGGTCGCCGATGTGGAGGTCGCAGTCGCCATCGGCGTGGGCGTGCTGGAGCGGCCCGATCTGTTGGTGCGTCAGGTCGTCATCCCGCAGCTCCACCCGGAGATGTGGGAGAACGTTTCCGATGCCACTCGCTTTCGGGCCAGGGTGGTTGGCGAATTATGAAGTTCGCGCGCGTGATCGGCACGGTGGTCGCCACCCGCAAATACGAAGGTCTTGAAGGGATCAAGTTCCTCGTCGTGCAACCGTTGGACAGGGACTTGAATCCCAAGGGTCGTCCCGTCGTCGCAGCCGACGCCACGGCACAGGCCGCCCCCGGTGAGTTGGTCTTCATGGTGGCCAGCCGGGAAGGGGCACAGGCGCTGCCGGAGGTCTTCGTGCCGGTGGACCTGGCCATCACCGGCATCGTGGACGAAGTTGACGTCGAGCGCGGCCCGCGCCGCCAACAACCCACCGCCGTCTGGCACCACCTGTCGCCTGTCCTGAGCCAGGTCGAAGGAGAGGATGACTGACCATGTACATCGGCAAGGTTACCGGCACAGTGGTCGCCACGATCAAGATCTCACATCTGGAGGGACGCAAGCTGCTGTTGGTGGATCAGCTTGACCTGCGCGGGCAGGAGACCGGCTACTACGACATTGCCGTGGACGTGGCGCAGGCTGGCCCCGGGGACACCGTGCTGGTGATAGACGAGGGAAACGGAGCGCGCCAGGTTCTCGGGCTCGACCCTGGCGCTG
>DFBV01000056.1 GCA_002366755.1 Anaerolineales bacterium UBA3071 | reverse complement strand
ATGAAGGACTGGGTGGTCTACCGCTTTCGTGTTGGCGATTTCTCTTCACCGCGGGGCACGCGGAGTTCGCAGAGATTCCTTGGTTTTCTCAACGTGCTCGGCGGTCTCTTTGTTGAAGTCCGCAGCAAGCTGCGGCGTCCGGAGCTCTTTCGCCTAGATTCTTGGTCCCCAGGTGCCACCACAGAGCGGGAACATATGGCTTCTCCCTGGCGTCATAGAAACAACGCACGACCAACGAATCACCATTCACATCAAGAGAGAGGAGAAGACATGTCCCGCAAACATGCCCCGCTTATCGTATTGGTGCTGTGGGTCATTGGAAGTCTAGCCTGCAGCGCCCCCACATCACAGTTACTTGGACGGCAAGAGGTGACAGTCGAGAAAGCCGTCATGGCAACCGCGGCACCCCTGGCGGAGGCACCTGCAGCCGCCCCGCAGTTGGCACCGCCCAACGACGAAGCCTACGACGCCATGTTCTTCGACAACTACGGCGTCAATCCCTTCATCGACACCGAGGACGATCACCTGTCCACCTTCGCCCTGGACGTGGACACCGGTTCCTACACCATCGCCCGCCGCTACGTCACCGACGGCAACCTGCCCCCCGAAGATGCAGTCCGCGTGGAGGAGTTCGTCAACTACTTCAAGCAGGACTATGCCTACCCGCCCGAGGATCAGGCCTTCGCCATCACCGTGGACGGCGCCCCCTTCCCCTTTGCAGAGACCGAACGCTATCGTTTGATGCGCGTGGGCATCCAGGGGTACGCCGTTTCCCCGGAGGAGCGCAAGGACGTCTCGCTGACTTTCGTCATTGACGTGTCCGGCTCAATGGCCAGGGAGAACCGCCTGGGGCTGGTCAAGCAGTCCCTGGCATTGCTCGTCGAGCAACTCCGTCCGACCGATACGGTGGGCATCGTGGTCTACGGGAGCAACGCCCGCGTGGTGCTGGAGCCCACCGGCGGCGACCAGAAAGATGCCATCCTGGAAGCCATCTACGCTCTGGAACCAGAGGGAGCCACCAACGCCGAAGCGGGGCTGAGGCTGGCCTACGAGCGAGCCAACAGTGCCTTCAGGCCAGAGGGCATCAACCGCGTGATCCTCTGCTCCGATGGCGTTGCCAACGTCGGCAGAACGGGCGCCGGATCCATCTGGGAAGTCATCGAGGGCTACGCCAGTGAGGGCATCACCCTGACCACGGTCGGCTTTGGCATGGGCAACTACAACGATGTGCTGCTGGAGCAACTGGCCGACAACGGGGATGGCTTCTATGCCTACGTGGACTACCTGAAGGAGGCCCGGCGGCTCTTTGTGGAGAACCTCACCAGCACGCTGCAGGCCATCGCCCTGGACGCCAAGGTGCAAGTGGACTTCAACTCAGACGTGGTGGCTCGCTACCGGCTGGTCGGCTTCGAGAACCGAGCCATCGCCGACGAGCAGTTCCGCGATGACACCGTGGATGCTGGAGAGATCGGTGCCGGACATGACGTCACTGCCCTGTACGAGATCAAGCTGCACCCCGATGCGGAGGGGCAGATCGCCACTGTCTACCTGCGCTGGGAGGACCCTGACACCCACGAGGTGACGGAGTTGAGCCAGGGTTTCGATAGCGGCGACATGGCCCAATCCTTCAGCGCAGCGGCCCCCCGCTTCCAGTGGGACGTCGTAGTGGCTGAATACGCCGAGATTCTGCGTGGCAGCTACTGGGCCGAGGGCAGCACGCTGGGAGCCGTGCTGGAAGAGGCCCAAGCGGTGAGCAGCCTGCTCTCCGGTGACCCCGACGTGGTCGAGTTCGTGGAGTTGGTGCGCGAGGCCAACGCGATAGCAAACAAGGAGTGAGGCAATACTGGTACTCTGTCAGTGTTGGGCTGGTGGGTTCGTAGTGGCGACTCAATGTCATCAAGTTAAGCGTAGTTTAGCCCCTTGTGGGCGTCTTGTGGCGNNGCAGACTATGCCGGGACGTGCTGCCCTTCGCCGTACACCAGCCAGCGGTAGCTCTTCTCGATGCGATCCCAGTTCTCCTCGCGGTCCAGTGACCAGAAGCGACCGATGATAGAGACGAACTGGCCCAGGCCCAGTCGCTGCATCTCCTGCTCGATCTCCTCGACGTAGATCGCGCCGCTTTCCGGACGTTCGCCCCGCCGTCCCAGCATGCCGTGCACGTACACCTCGGGCACCTCCTGCTGCTTGGCCAACCGCAGCAGCGCCTTCAGGTGTTCCACCGAACCGTGCGAGCTATAGAAGGAGATGATGCCCAGGAGGTGCAGCCGCCTGCCATCCCGCTTGGCGCCGTGTGCGGCCCACAGGAAGGGCTCATTCTCGAAGAAGGAGCCATCCTCGATGGCGCGGTTGACCCGCACCCGGTCAGAGTAGATACAGCGCCCCGCGCCCATGTGCAGATGCCCCACCTCGGAGTTGCCCACCGTGCCTGCGGGCATGCCCACTGGTTCGCCGGAGGCTGCGAGGCGCGTGGCCGGAGAAGTCGCCTGCAAGCGATCCATCACCGGCGTGTCCGCTGCGGCGATGAGATTGCCGTACAGATCATCCCGCTGGCCCCAGCCGTCGGCGATGAGCAGCACCACGCGCCGTCGGCGGCGCGGCCCGTCCCCCACCAGCAGGCTGGCCCCGGTCATCACGTCGGGCTGCTGTAGCCCCAGGAGTTGCAGAACGGTAGGGGCGACGTCTGTCAGTGCACCGCCATCCCGCAGTGTGACGTCCGGCAGATTGGGAGCTACAAGGACGCAGGGCACGGGGCTGTTAGTGTGGCCGGTGTCTATGGCCCCGTCGGGGTAAAGCCACTTCTCCACCGTGCCGTGATCGGCGACGACGAGCACGGCGACCCCCGCCCGCCGCGCCGCGTCCACCACCTCACCGATGTGGTGATCCACCGTCGCCACCGCCCGCTTGATGGCCTCACTGTCCTCAGAATGGCCTACCACATCCACGTTGGCGAAGTTGATGACGATGAGGTCGTTGCGCCTGTCTTGCAGCGCCTCGATAGTGGCCTGAGCCACCGCCGCAGCGCTCATCTCCGGTGCCTGGGTGTAGTCCATCACGTGGGGAGAGGGGATAACTACGCGCGTCTCGCCCGGGAAGGGCTCCTTGCGCTTGCCGTTGAGGAAGAAGGTGACGTGGATGGACTTCTCCGATTCGGCGATCTTGACCTGGCGCAGTCCGTGTGCGCTGACCGTTTCGCTCAACGTGTCCCTGATCTCGCCCACGGGCGGGAAGGCGACTTGCACGTCCAGGGTCTTGTCGTACTCGATCATGGTGGCGAAGTGCACCCGCATGTCCCGGCGGGGGAACCTGTCGAAGTTCGCATCGGTGAAGCTCTGCGTCAACTCGACCTCGCGCTCGCCGCGCAGGTCGTAGAAGATAACGTAGTCGCCGTCCCGGATGCGACCTATGGGCTGGCCGGCGCCATCCACCAGCACGATAGGCTCCATCGTCTCGTCATCCTCACCGGCGCGGTAGGCCGCCCGCACGGCGTCGG
>DFBV01000239.1:6878-7753 GCA_002366755.1 Anaerolineales bacterium UBA3071 | reverse complement strand
GGCGACGTCAGCGGCAGCACCGCAGGCAGCGTCAGGAGAATCAGCAACAGAATCTCAGGACTGGGCAAGAAGCGACGGCAGATGGACACAAAGCGGCTGTTCGCCGCAGCCGGACAGCGCATCAGCATTCGAGTGCTCCACAATCGGGTGTTGGACGAAAGACGAATGGCGTGGGCCATTGTAGCATGGCTCGCAGAAAAGGCCAATCCGGACCGTGTCTCTGTGGCGGAATGACCCCTTTTCGGGGAAGTCATTGCGTGTTATTTGACAGAATCTGACAGATGTGGTATATTGCCAGCACGAACGAGAGCCAATCTCGCAAGGGGAGCTGGGAGAGCCCGGCTGAGAGGGCGGCCCGCTATGCCGCCGACCCTTTGAACCTGACCTGGGTAATGCCGGCGTAGGGAGATGACGACAAGACCACAGGAGGCCATCTGCCTTGCCCAGGGCAGGTGGCCTTCTTGCCGTAGAGGAGGAGTAATGCGCGCCATTGTCATCGCCAATGGCCCAACGCCCGACTACCCCCGCTCTTTTCAGCGGCAAGCGGAGGATTGGATCATCGCCGCGGATGGCGGCTCAGTCACGGCTGTGCGCTGGGGCTGGCTGCCACATACCGTGGTCGGCGACCTGGACTCTCTGCCCCATGAACTGCAGCAGCGGTTGGACGCTGTTGGTTGCCAGTTCGTCACCTTCCCAGAGCGTAAAGACTGGACCGATCTGGAGCTGGCGCTGCGGCATGCCGTCGAAGGCGGGGCGACGGAGATCATCATCTTGGGTGCGCGCGGTGGGCGATTGGATCAAGAACTGGCCAACGTGTTGCTGCTCAGCCGTCCCGAGTGGGCTGAAGTGGGCATCAGGCTGCTGCACGGCCAGGA
>DFBV01000239.1:2159-6838 GCA_002366755.1 Anaerolineales bacterium UBA3071 | reverse complement strand
ATCGCCCTGGCACCGCAGGTCACTGGCATCACCACCAGCGGGCTGGAGTGGCCACTGCACGAGAGCACGCTAACCTTCGGCTCCACGCTGGGGATCAGCAACAGACTCACGCAACCGGTGGCGCAGGTGCGGGTGAAGGAGGGAGTGCTATTGGCAGTACACAGTAGACAAGGCACAAGAGGCAACGAGGCAACAGGTAACAGGTGAAGGGAGGAAGTATCATGCGCAAGCTCTTTTTTCTGCACAGTCTGTTGGCGCTGGTTCTATTGGCGGGCTGTGCGCCGCCGGCGCCGATGGGGACAACCCCTACGCCGAGCGAGCCGCGCACGCTGACGCTGATGTCGCACGACAGCTTCAGCGCCAGCAAAGATGTCATCGCTCAGTTCCAGGAACAGCACAACGCGGAGGTCAAGTTCCTCAAGGCGGGTGATGCTGGCTCGGCACTGAACCAGGCTATCCTCAGCAAGGAGAACCCGCTGGCCGATCTCTTTTTCGGCGTGGACAACACCTTCTTCAGCCGGGCGCTGGAGGCCGGTATCTTCGAACCGTACGATTCGCCCGCCCTGGCCACCATTCCCGACGAACTGGAGCTGGACCCGCAGCACCGGCTGCTGCCCGTGGACTTCGGCCATGTCTGCCTGAACTACGACAAGGCGTGGTTCGCGGGAAAAGAGTTGGCTCCGCCAGTCGCATTGGAAGACCTGGTCAGGCCGGAGTACGAGGGGTTGACGGTCGTACAGAACCCGGCGACATCCTCGCCCGGCCTATCCTTCCTGATGGCGACTGTCGGACACTTCGGCGAGACGGGGAACTACACCTATCTGGACTTCTGGAAGGATCTGCGGGCCAACGACGTGCTGGTGACCGACGGCTGGGAGGACGCCTATTGGGGACAGTTCAGCGCTGCCAGCGACGGCACGCGACCCATCGTCGTCAGCTACGCCACGAGCCCGGCCGCCGAGGTCTTCTTCAGCGAGGGCGCTTACACCGAGCCGCCCACGGGCAACGTGCTGGGCGAGGGGGCCTGCTTCCGCCAGATCGAGTTCGTGGGCATCCTCAAGGGCTCGAAGAACCGCGACTTGGCCGAGGAGTTAGTGGACTTCTTTCTCAGCGAGACCTTCCAGGAGGACATCCCGCTGCAGATGTGGGTTTTCCCGGCCAACGAGCAGGCGGCCTTGCCCGAGGTTTTCCAGTGGGCCGAGGTGCCTCCCAAGCCAGCCCAGGTGAGCGCGGCAGCGATCGACGCCAATCGAGACCTGTGGATCGAGCGCTGGACCGAGGTGGTCGTGCACTGAGCGAGCACCACGCTTCTGAACCCACAACTGGCAGCAAGGTCTTCTTGCCTCTGGTAGTTCATGGACACGAGACGCAACCTTTGGAAGAGGCACGCGCCCTCTGGGTAACCCGCTGGGATTATTCCTCGCCAGAGGACGTGGCAACGATCGTGGAGCGGGCAGCGACGGCTCACTTCAATATCATATTCTTTCAGATACGGGGCAACGCCGACGCCTACTACGACTCTCGCTTTGAGCCCTGGGCGCAACGGTTGAGCGGCACATTGGGGCAGGACCCTGGCTGGGACCCGCTGGCGCTGGCGGTGGAGGAGGCACACCGGCGTGGCCTGGAGCTGCATGCCTACATGAATGTCTACCCCGCTTGGGTTGGCACCGAACCTCCTTCGCCAGTCTCGCCGGAGCCGATGTTCCACCAGTTCAACCGCTTGTACGGCGATACGTGGGTTCAATGGCACGAGGACGGCACCCCCATGGGTTTGAACCCCAGCTACCTCTGGGCCAGCCCTGGGCACTGGGCGGTGCCGAAGCATGTGCTGTGTGTAGCTCAGGACATCGTCAGCCGCTACGCGGTGGATGGCCTGCATCTGGATAACATCCGCTACGCAGGCCCAGCCTATTCCCACGATCCGGTCAGCACAGCCCTCTTTGCCCAAGAACAGATCCTGAACCCCGGTCTGACCTGGGGCGATTGGCAGCGCGCCCGCGTCAGCGAACTGGTGGAACAGATGCACACTCAGGCTTGCGCAGTAAGGGAAGGATTACTATTGAGCGCAGCAGTCTGGCCCGTCTACCGCGACCGCTGGCCTTGGTGGACGACCGCCGACGGCTACGACGGCTACTACCAGGATTCGCTGGGCTGGCTGCAGGCTGGGCAGATAGACGCCATCTGCCCCATGCTCTATGGCAGCACCCTCCTGCTGTACGAAGATCGCTTCGAGAGCTTGCTGCGAGATTTCGTGACCCAGGCAGAGGGGCAGCCGATCTACGCTGGCATCAATGCCGGTTACGACGATTTCTCTCCCATCGCCCGGCGCATCGAACTGGCGCGTGCCGTGGGGGCGCAGGGCCAGGCCATTTTCTCCAGCAGGCTGATCGAGCAACGCGGCTTCTGGGAGGAGTTCCGTCAGGGACCGTATGCTCAGCAGGCCCTTGTTCCGGGCCGTGGGAACGGAGTGCAAAGTCCCTGACTTTGCCGCATCGTCGGAGGCGATGCACTTCAGATCCTCCTGCCCGATTTCCACTTTCCACTCTGAGATGCTATAATCTCACGCATGAGCACGTCGGGTGAATCACCTCCAAGGAGGCAGCGACCGGAGCGAACCTGCCCTCACTGCGGGGCGCGCGTGGCCAAGCGAGCACAGGATTGCTTCCAATGTGGAGCTGACCTGAGTTCAAAGCCGCGCCGACGGCGCCACCTGCCCTGGGCGGATCTCCTGCTTCTGCTGGTCATCGCTGCTGTCGTGGCGGTCTGGTGGTGCCGGGCGGAGGAGGCAGCGCGGGCGGCGTTGACGCCTACAGCCACTTCTACTGCCACAGCCACACTCACGGTCACGCCCACTCCCACGCTGACCCCCACACCCACGGTCACTCCCACGCCCACCCTGACCCCCACTCCCATCGTGCACGAGGTGGTGTCAGGGGAGTCACCGCTTTTCATTGCAGGTCTGTACGGCGTGACCCTGCAATCACTGCTGGAAACCAACGGTCTGCAAAAAGGTGATCTTATCCATATCGGTCAGTTCCTGCGTGTCCCCACTCCTACCCCTATTCTGGGGTCAGATGGCCTGCCGATCACTCCGGCGCCCACTCCCACACTCGACCAACGAGCAGTGATCTACACGGTGGAGAGAGGTGACTCCTTGCTCTCCATCGCTGGGCTGTACGGCGTGACCGTGGAGGCGATCCTGAAGGCCAACAGCCTTGACCCTGAGGAGCTCATTCGATCAGGGCAGTCGCTGGTGATTCCCCAGGGCACGCCTACAGCAGAGCCATCACCTGTGTATCCACCCACGCTCACTGCGACGCCAGGCCCGCCTTGGCCAGCGCCGGAGTTACTCAGTCCAGCGCAAGGGGCAGAGTTCAGCGGTGGGGAACCGATCCTGCTGCGCTGGGCAGCCGTGGGCCTCCTCGAAGAAGAGCAGTGGTACGTGCTACGAGTCTGGCTTCTCGACCGATCCGAGAGTCCTCTCCCGGCCACGTGGACCAAGGGCACCAGCTTCTCTCTCCCTGCCGACTGGCAACCGACCACTGACAGGGCCAGCCGCGAGCTCTGCTGGCAGGTCACCGTGATCCAGAGGACAGAAGAGGCGGGCGAAGACCCAGAGCTTGTCACCGTTAGCCCATCCAGCGAGATACGCTGCTTCCGCTGGCGTTGAGCCTGGTGCGACGAATGATGGACGACGAAGGACGGATGTTCGTCGTTGGTCATTCGTCGTCCGTCCGCGAGCAGAGAGTGACCGGTTTTGAGCGCGAACACACCATGACTCGCATCATCCTGGTACGACATGGCCAGACGGCCTGGAATCGAGAGGAGCGCTTCCGAGGACGGGAGGATTTGGCTCTGGACGAGACGGGCCGCCGTCAGGCAAAGGCCGCCGGGCAACGTATTGCCGCCAACTGGTCCCCCACGGCGATCTACTGCAGTCCGCTGCAGCGCGCCGTGCAGACAGCGCGATCCATCGGCGATGCCTGCGGGCTGTCTGTCGTGCCCTGGCCCGACTTGATAGACATTGACTACGGCCAGTGGCAGGGACTGACGCCTACCGAAGCAGCAGCGCGCACCCCGACCCTCCATCGGGCCTGGCTCGAGGCGCCGCAGACCGTACAGATTCCCGGTGGCGAGAGCCTGGCCACCGTGCGGGCTCGCACCTTTGCCGCCTTGCAGGAGATCATCTCCCGGCACCCGGGCGAGACCGTTGTCGTCGTCGCTCACACCGTCGTCAACCGCTTGCTGCTCTGCGCCGTTCTGGGCTTGGACAACTCTCGCTTCTGGCGGCTGCGCCAAGAGACGGCGGCCATCAACGTCTTCCAATGGGATGGGGAGGACTTCACGCTGGTCAGTCTTAACGACACGTGTCACTTGCGATGTGAGCAAGGCTATTGAGAGGGATACGGGAGCGTTCGGAACACGAAGATCACGAAATGCCGCGAAAGACACGAAAGGGCTTTCGTGACTTCGTGCCCATTCGCGCCTTTCGTGTTCCAAACGCCCACCCACCACACACCGCACCAAGGAGCATTCCCATGCCCAACCCGCGCTCAACCAAGAGGCATGACTTCAAGCCACTCTCGTACGAGGTGATCGGTGCCTGCATCGACGTGCAGCGGCAGTTGGCAGTTCACTTCCATCATCTCATCGCCCGGAAGTAGACTACCAGCGAGCAC
>DFBV01000239.1:0-2098 GCA_002366755.1 Anaerolineales bacterium UBA3071 | reverse complement strand
TTGATCCTGAAGACGTCGAACAATGCTTGCTCTACCTGCACCGAGGAGGCTATCGTCTTTGCCTTCTGGTCAACTTCGGGGAAAAGCCACTGGGCATACGGCGATTCGTGCACACCCCGCCTGACGAGCAAGAAACAGATGCTCCAATCGAGGAGGATCACTCAAGTTGAGAAACATCATTCCAACGATGTGTACAAACTCGCCATCTTCACAAGCGCCCCACCCGGACAAGGTAGCCTGTAAGGGGATTGACTTGCCCGAACGAGACGACGCACACAAGACGCAACACGACTGACAGCGTCGCTGGATAAGAGAGGAGCTACGGCCTTGCACGAGATCCGAACTTTCACCTCACAAGTCATTGACAACGTGGAGCGAGTGATCGTTGGCAAGCGGCAGGTCGTCGAGTTGCTGATGGTGGCGCTCCTGTCCGAGGGGCACGTGCTCATCGAGGACGTGCCCGGCGTGGGGAAGACGATGCTCGCCCGCGCCATGGCCATCTCCCTGGGGGTGACCTTCAAGCGGCTGCAGTGCACGCCGGACCTTCTGCCCAACGACGTCACTGGCGTCAGCGTTTTCAATCAGAAGACTCAGGAGTTCGACTTCCACCCCGGCCCCGCTTTCGCTCACATCCTGCTGGCTGATGAGGTCAACCGCGCCACGCCTCGCACGCAGTCGGCGCTGCTGGAGTGCATGGGCGAGCGACAGATTACCGTGGATGGAATCACGCGCCTGCTGCCCCGCCCCTTCCTCGTTTTGGCCACGCAGAATCCCATCGAGTACGAGGGCACCTTCCCGCTGCCCGAAGCGCAGCTCGATCGCTTCTTGCTCAAGCTCAGCCTGGGTTATCTGGACGAGGCGTCCGAGAGCCAAATGCTGTTGCACCTGCGTCGCCGCCACCCCATCGAGACGCTTCGCCCGGTGGTAGATGGCAGTGAGCTGCCGCGGTTGGCGGAGCGGGTGTGGGACGTCCGCGTGGACGACACCGTGCGCGATTACATCGTGCGGCTGGTGCACAGCACGCGGCAGCATCCGGATCTGATCCTGGGGGCCAGCCCGCGAGGCAGCCTGGCGCTCTACAGGGCGTCGCAGGCACTGGCAGCGCTGCGTGGCCGCGATTATGTGTTGCCCGACGACGTGAAGGCGCTGGTGCCGCTGACCCTGGCCCACCGCTGCATCGTCCATCCCGAAAGCGCCTTGCGGGGCAGGACGGCGGAGCGCATTCTTGCGGGCATCTTGAATGAAGTGAAGCTGGAGATTGGAGAATTGTAGGGGGTGTGGGAGACCCAGACAGACAAGCCGTGAACGAGATACCCTTCCTGGTCCTCATCCTGTTTCTCATCGCCGTTCTCCTCCGGCTGGACTTCATCTTCTACCTCGTCTACGTCCTCTTCGGCGTCTACGTGGTCTCCCGGTGGTGGACGGCACGCGGGCTGCGCGCTATCGAAGTGCAGCGCCGCTTCACCGATCACGCTTTCCTGGGAGAGCGGGTGACGGTGGAGTTGGAACTGCGCAACGGTGCGTTGCTGCCCATTCCCTGGCTCCGGATCCACGAAACGGTGCCCCTCGCCCTGCATGCACCCAGCTACGTGCGCCGCGTGACCAGCTTCCGCCCGCGGGAGCACACGAGCATCAGCTACGACTTGGATTGCCGCCGCCGCGGCTACTACCCCATCGGCCCCCTCTACCTGACCAGCGGTGACGTTTTCGGTTTCGCCAAGGCTGAGCGGCGCGAGGCCGCCACCGATCATCTGACCGTCTACCCTGAGATCATCCCCCTGACGCGCCTGGGGTTTCCCTCGCAGTCTCCCTTCGGCACCATCAAGAGCCAGCAGCACATCTTCGAAGACCCGGCGCGCGTGACCGGCGTGCGAGACTACCGCGCCGGCGATTCGCTGCGCCGCATCCACTGGAAGGCCAGCGCCCGCCAGGAGACGTTGCTGGTCAAGAAGTACGAGCCGGCCATCTCGCTGCAGACAGCCATTTTCCTCAACCTGAACCGCCAGGAATATGGCCGGCGGTGGCGCATTGATGCGCCCGAATGGGCCATCGTCGTCGCCGCTTCGATTGCCAGCCACCTGGTGGAGCAGCGACAGGC
>DFBV01000139.1:867-5117 GCA_002366755.1 Anaerolineales bacterium UBA3071 | reverse complement strand
TCATCTGCGTGCTGCACTCAAAGCACTGTTTCTGATAGCAGGGCTGGCCCGCTATCTGCAGCTCTTCATGCTCATAGTTGTGACGTATGCTGTGAGCGTGGCCTTCCTCATTCGTGACTCTGTGATCGGATAAGCAGCAGGGGCCGGTCTACACGGTGCAGCACGCCAGCCGCCACGCTCCCATAGAACACCCGGGACAAGCCGCTCCGGCCGTGACTGGCTATAGCAATGAGGTCCGCACTCCCACGTTCGGCGGCGCTTATGATCTCTTCCACGACAGGGCCGTTGGCAACCCGGGTCCGAGCCTCAATGCCTTTCTCGCGGAACTCTCGCTGTAGAGCAGCCAAGTAGGATTCCGCTCGCTTCGTCCGTCGCTCGGATTCTTCCTGATGCGATGCCACATGGGCTCCCTCNNTCCCTCGGGCCCCACGATAATGGGGATTGGCTCGACCACTTGTAGGAAGATCACCCTGGCGTCATAGCGCTGGGCCAGTTCCTCTACATGGGGCAATATAGCCTCCGCTCTCTTCGATCCATCCAACGGGACCAATATGGTGTTGTACATGTTGATCTCCTGTGTCGTCTAAATCGCTTCTTGCTTGGCTTTTCCGGCGTGGTCGCCAGCGGTCGGGACTACCTTATTCTGTTTCCTCTTCCTCGACGCGGGCGATCATCACTGGCGCGTGAGTGTGGGCCAGCACGCAACGGCTCACACTGTCTAGAAGGAGACTTTGTCAGTTCGCCACGGCCACGACTGCCCACCACAATCAAGCCGGTCTGGTGGGCGTCGACCACCCGCAAAATGGCGTCCGCGGGGAGAGGCTTCTCAGTCTTGGACAGCCATGTCATTTTGTATTGTTGGGACGGCACGAGGTGAACGGCCGCTCCTGAGCTACACATCACGGGCATCAACCACGTGGTCACCAAGGGCCTCCAGGGTATCCACCAGTTGGCCCTTACTCGCATCCTTGACCTTGACGACCAGCCCTCGCTCACCAGACACGTCACCATAAAAGGAACCGACGCTCACGATGCTGCCGCCCAAGGCAAGAACGGCCTTGGACAAGTCCAAAAGGACGTCCTTCCCCTCCGGGATTTGCAGGGTCAGACGCAAACCGGAATGACCCCCAGCGAACATCTCCGTGAAAGCCTTGAAGATATCTGTTTCGGTGATCACGCCGACGACGCGGTTGCGTTCATCCACGACCGGCAGCCCACCGATCTTGTTATCCGCCATCGAGTGGGCCGCGTCTTCGATAGGGGTGTCTGGCGTGGTGGTGATGACTTCCTTGGTCATGATTTTCCGAACCTGGATCTTAGAGAGCAGATAGGTTATTTCCCAAATACTCAGCGAGGTGGCCGGCGACGGCGAGACATACAACAGATCACGCTCAGAGACGATGCCGACGAGCTTGCCTCTCTTGTTTACCACCGGAAGTCGTCGACACCGGTGATCACGCATCAACTTCAGGGCATCCTGAAACGGTCTGTCCGGTGTTACTGTCACTACTGGCGAACTCATACGATCGCGTACAAACATAGGATTTGCCTCCTTTTTCGACTTGTGTACCTCTCTCAGGGGGCGCCCGGCATCCGGCGGGCGCCGGGCGTCCTCCCATCCCCGCTCTACTCGCGGGTCATCTGCGTGCCGCACTTGGGGCACTTCTTCTGGTAACATGGCTGTCCAACGGTGTGCGGCGCTCTGTGCCCGCAGTTGGGACAGACGCAGTCACCGCCCGGACCGGCGGCCTTAGGGCCACCCATCCGGCCCGGCCCGCGTCCGCCGCCACGTCGAGCGCCACCACCGCCACCGCGGCCGCGACCACTACTACCTCCACCACCTCGACCCATCTCACTCACCTTCTTTCATAGTTCATAGTTCATGCCGGCACGTCTCCCCCACCGAGCAGGGAGGCGTGTCACACCGTTCTTCTCGACCGCAGCAGGTACGTCCCGCCTGCCGGGCCGTCTGCCCGCTCAACATGACAGGGGCAGAGAGCAACTTATCCAACGATGAACTGCCACAGTGCGGGCAGGCAATAGCCGTGCCAGCCCGCACTAGCATCTCAAACGTCACATTGCAGTCACGACAGCGATATTCATAGATTGGCATAGAACCCTCCTCATCACCGGAAGACGAGGCCCGATATCACCGGGGCCAGCCTGATCCCAATATACACGAACACCGTGATTATCGCCAGTTCCGCTCCTGTCTTGGGATCTATGACTCCAAGCAGGGCTGCCGCAAGCAACATCGCCTACAGCCGCGAAAAGTATCGCCCACTCGGTACCAAACCTGATCGTTATGCGCGATAGTGTCACAAACAATAGAGGTTCAAGCCTTTCATCTTCGCCTGCTGAACTATCATCGCACTCATCCTGGGGCAGATGACCTACAGCCCAAACGCTAAAGATGCTATCAACACGCTTTTCCACTCCACGTTGTTTACCTCCTTTGTCGAATTTCCCTATGGCCCGATATCCAGTACCAATCCCACGCCGTTGTCGATGAAATCGTCTCCGTATTCCTCGGCGAACACCCGTATCGCCCGGTCGCCCGTGCAGTGACACGGCGCGACTTTCTGGACACCCAACTGGCGAAAGTCGGCGATGATCTGCTTGATCGGCCTCCTGCTCATGCCCCCCAGGTGAAATCCACCCATCACCAGGTACACCTTACCCCCGGCGCTCTCTTTGGCGCGGCGCACCATCTTGACGACGCCAGGATGCGCGCAGCCGGTTACGACGACCAGCCCCTGCGACGTCTCCACTGTCAGCGCCTGCTCGGCGATGCCCCGGCCCACCTCGCCGGTGGTGTGGATACCAGGCCGGATCTCTACCGGCCCGTGCACTTCGACCAGCGTGGTGAGTGAGCGCACGTCGGCCTTGAAGCGCGTGGGGAATGAGCGGGGCACGTAGACCGTCGGACGGATGCCGGTGGCGAGCAGCCCGCCCAGCCCGCCGGTGTGGTCGCCGTGGGCGTGGGAGAGGACCACCGTCTTTATCCCCTCCACGTCAATCCCCATCTGCGCCATATTGGAAAGCAACGTGCGACTATCCCCGCCGGTGTCGAACAGGAGATCCTCGCCAATCAGACAGGAGAACCCCCACGCAGAGGCCAGGTTGGGGTCCAGCGTCTTGTTGTCGTAAACGATAGTGAGTTTCATTTTCTGCACCTCCGGATGCCGCTAAAGCAAGTGCCACGTACAATAGAGCAGTTGGAGACCGAAAAGGATGAGGATCACGCCGCACACGATCCTGAAAACACTGAGATGTGTGGGGGATTTGAGTATCTTCTCGGGAAGAAAACCGACCAGAGGGCCAAGTATCATCAGGGGAACGATGGTGCCTATTCCAAAGCAGAGAGCGTAGGCCACTCCCTGAAGTACGTTCGTCGCTGTGCAGGCGATATAGGTGAGGATGGCTACCAGGGGCACGCAGGGTGAGATGCCGATGAAGAATCCCAGACCCAGCATGCTCCCGTTACCTCCATCCACGACGCGCTTTCTGAACGTGCGGTAGAGCGGTAACTCAAACCCCTTGCCCAGGACAATGAGCACTCCCACGAGCACGATGAAAATGGCCATAGCCAGGTAAAGATAGCCCGATCTGTGAGGAGGGAAGAAGCGGTTGATGGAGGCGAAGGCCACGCTCGCCAGTCCCCCCAGGATGGCGAGGCCGAGAAGCCGGCCGAGGGAGAACATTGCGCTCACCCTCAAGCCTTCCCGCCAGCCCCCCTTCGTGGCGGCGATGTAGGGCAGAAGGATGGGGCCGGAGAGGGCCAGGCAGGGCCCCCAACCCATGCCGAAGCCCGCGGCCAGCAGTTTAAGTGCCTCCATTCCCTAACTCCAACCTCGGATTACAAGCTAAGCTATAGATGACCAAAAGGTCTTTGCAGTTCTCATTTAGCCTTCAGGATACAACTCTTCCCCGAGATGTCAAACTTGGGTTAACAAAAATCGGGCTCGCTGAATAGGTCCTGGATGTGGAGGATCCGCCGGGAGAGCGGGTCACGAAAGCCCTGGAGGGCTGATCCTGGGGAACCAGAAAAATGGTTCATCCACCTTTCAGCAAGTGACGTGGACGATGGCCGCAACCCCTTTCGTTTTAGCAAGCTCGTTGAACTCATCCACCATATCTGGCGTGTCGGCTTCTATTATCCTCACCCCTTTCTTCTCCAAAAGAGCTCTTGCATTGGGGCTCAGGCTTGCTATCCCACTGGTTCCCTTTCCAATGAAAACCACATCGGG
>DFBV01000139.1:0-790 GCA_002366755.1 Anaerolineales bacterium UBA3071 | reverse complement strand
TATCCTGACCATGATGATTATCCTCCCTTCCTTTCATATCGTCTAGTCGCCTCTCGTAACGACCCTACAGCGATACCGCAGCAATCGTACATATGCCTTGGCAAACCTCTGGGCCCTTCTTTCAAATGCTCTATCACATCTCTTGCCGTGAATTTCCTTGCTTCTTCTAATGTTTTGCCTTTTGCCAACTCGGCTATCGCGGATGCTGAGGTAACCGCACCGGGGCAACCATCGGTCGTGTATTTTGCATCCTCTATCACCCCTCTTTCATCGATTTTCAAATAAGTATCCACATGGTCTCCACAAGCACCAGTGAAACCCCCAACAGCATCCGCATTTTCTTTCAATGGATCGTCTTCGAGGAGGAAGTTCTTCCTATATCTAAAATATCGGAGTGCCCTGTCCGAAAACCCTTCCTCCTTCAAGCCTGCTATCACCGATTGTTCTACCAATTTCAGCCTTCTTAGCTCTTGTAATTCCTCTTCATACTCCCTCAATTTTTCCATCAATTCCTCTCTGCTCAGTTCTTCTGACATTTTTCATCTCCCAAAATCACACGTTTTGCTAGATCAGAAAAAAGATCGACTCTTTGTCAAACTTTGTCAAAAACGGGCTGTCTTCAACGGACGGTCCCCTTTCCAAGCCCTCCAAAGGGTAGAGGGTTAGACTATTCCTCTCCAGAGACAAAAAGGAAGCGCTCGCCAGGGATTTGCTGCACCTCTACCCCTTTGAAGCGGCACTTCTTCAGCATCGCTTCCACCTGCTTTGGAGCATAATACGTTTCGCCCCA
>DFBV01000126.1:3398-5938 GCA_002366755.1 Anaerolineales bacterium UBA3071 | reverse complement strand
GATCCCAGGCCTGCCCGCTCATGAAGAAGGAATAGAGGTGGTCGGTGTCGAAGTCCACACCACTCAGGATGGCGTAGTGCAGATCGTCCAGCGACTGATCTTCGGCGATTTCAATCACCTGCCACACGCTGGGCTTGCGCAGGTACGTCACCTTGAAGCTGTAGGTCAGCACAGCGCCGGGCTTGGCGATGGGCATCGGTGGCGGCGGGGCAGGCTCAGGAAGCGGCGCGGCGCGAGCCTCGGCCAACGCCGGATCATCCCGCAGGGCAGCCAGCGATAGCTCCGACCAGGCCGTTTCCACAGCCTCCACGGCCACGATATCGGTCCCGTGATTATCCAGCGCCGTCCGCAGGTGACCAGCCAGCGAGCGCAACCTCTCCAGCGCGGCATCCATCTCGGTGGGATGGATCAGCCCCAGGCGGGCCAGGAAGTGCAGGTAGGCCGGCAGTAGCTCGGCCACTGCCGCCGCCTTGTGAGGCTGGGCGCTGAGGAACTGGAACAGCCCGGCCAGGTGTCGGTCCAACGCAGCGTGGCGGGGCACCAGCGGCGACGGCTGCACAGCAGACCGCTGGCGAGCCCGCTTCTTCGCCTTCAATCGCCTCCTACGGGTCCTACGGGTCCGCTCCCCGCCGCTCGTCTCTCCGAGCTCGGCAGCCTGCTGATGTAGCAGTTCGAGCAGTTGTCCTCGCACCAATTCGCTCTTGCTGAAAGGCACTCCAGCGCGGCGGCGCTGATCGGCCATGAACTCGAACAGCAGGGCGCTGAGGTTATCAGTCCACTGCTCGGCATCCATCGCCTCGCCGAAGTCGGCTCGTTGCCAGGGCGAGGGCGCCAGCGCGGACAGATGCCGAACGGCCTGTTCCAGCCACCTGGTGTCGAATGTGCCATACAGGGAAGTGACCTCGTGCAGAGCCGGATCGTCGGAGCGCGGCGTTTCTGCCGTTTCAATGTACTGATAGAAAACCAGCAGCAAAAGCTCTCCACCCAACTCGTCGCTGGTCCAGGGCACGAGTCCTCCAGAATCCTCCACGTCCGACCACATTTGTTTGATGGCCTGGATCAAGGATTCGGTCTGCCCGTGGTACTTCAGTTGGTCAACGAGTTCGAAGAAGATGTCTACGCCACGCTCCACCGGTGGTTCGGCAAAGCTGGCGACGAGTTCGGGGATGGCCTCCCAGCGGCCGTCAGCGATGGCGTCGTTGATCAGGTTCTGATGATAGTACGGCCGGTCGTGACGATACAGGTCAGGCGCTTCCTGGCGCAGCCGTTCGACCAGTTCGCTGTAGCGGGCGCGGGCCTGTGGATCGCGGCGGAGGTCGGTTTCCCTACGGAAGCCTTGTAACATCTCGTAGGCTTCCTCCTCATCCATCTCCCCGGAAGCCAGAATCTCCAGGAAGAGTGCGACTTTGCCCTCTGAATCGGCGGCCTCGAACTGCTCCCAACGGACGTTGCCGGCTTCGGTTTCCGCTGGGAGTGGTGGCGGTTCAGATGCAGTGGGCATCGTTGGCGCGATGGCAGCCGCCGATTCTCTTGCCTCTGCCTGATCCTGGCGCATGTGGCAGTGTTTGTACTTCTTGCCGCTGCCGCACCAACAGGGGTCGTTTCGTCCTGGCTTCTTCTTTGCTGACATGAATTCACTGCCCCTCGATTCTCTCTGGAACTTCTCGCCTGTTCCAGTCCATTGTTTGTCCTTGCCCAGCGCGCAAAGATGAGGGCTACTCCCGCCCTGCCCACCACTCCATGAGGGTCAAGATGAACCAGAGGAGGGCGAAGATGGCGCAGCCCAGAGTCAGACAGCTCACGGCCATAACCGCCGCGCCGCTGCCGTAGATCAGCCCCACCAGCCCGCCGCCCAGAAACAGCAGGCAGAGCACGACGGCCATCGCCAGCCGTCGCTCTGTCTGCCGGCGGTAGCGACGCCGATCTGTCGGCAGTCGCCTACGGTTGTTCATTCTCCGTCTGCAATGCGAAATCGCGCAGGGGCAGCATCTCGTACCGTTCCGGGGCTTCTGCGTATCCCTGCAACCAACCGGGCAGTTGTCGTAGGTCCTGGATGTGTTCTCCTGGCCACCCTGCGTAGAGACCCAGAGGGTCGAGGTGCACACCTGGGATGCCCGCACGGTTGGCTCCCCAGATGTCTATGTGCAATACGTCTCCCACGAACAAAGCGTCTTGAGGCTGAAGACAGAGCTCCTTCAAGACCAGTTCATAGATTTCAGGTTCCGGCTTCCGTGCTTCCACTATGGCGGAATCGTATATCCTCTCGAAATAGCTTTCCAGGCCCAGATTACGCAGTTGCTGTTCCACCCTTCCATCAGCGTTGGAGATGATGGACATTCGATAGCCTGCGTCCCGCAGCCGATCGAGGGTCTCCCGAATCCAGGGGAAGGTGAACGTCCAGAGGTTCCTCTCCTTGTGCCTGGCTTCGGCAGTTTGCGCTGCCAGCGCCGCTACCTCCTCGGCCATGCCCACAGACTCAAACAGGATCTGCGTGTAGGGCTTGTTCAGTCTCGGCGGGAATCTGTGGTGGGTCCTGAGGT
>DFBV01000126.1:0-3346 GCA_002366755.1 Anaerolineales bacterium UBA3071 | reverse complement strand
CGTGCCGCCAGCATCGAGCAACAGGTATGGCTTTGCTGATATCGTGGTCATCTTGGTCCTATCTTCTTCGACTCTCTGCGGCCTTTGGTGGTGCGTTCATGTCTGCTCGCTCTTCTGCCTTTTGCTCCTGGCACCGTCGGCACAGAGCAATCACTTGCGCGAACAGTTCAGGTTCATCAGAGATACAGTGCTCCTCACCGTTCAAGTAGAAGTATACCTTCCCATCATCCCAGCCCACAAGTTGAAACTTCTCGTTCATGGTCAGTCTCTGCCTTTCGTGTCTTTCGTGCTATTTCGCGCCCTTCGTGGGGAGAATTTTGCCCGGATTGAGGATGTTCTTCGGATCCCAGGCCTGTTTGATACGCCTTTGCATCTCAACGGCCACCGCCCCCATGGCCATTTCCAGATAGGGGCGTTTGAGTACTCCCACCCCATGCTCGCCGGAGAGAGAGCCACCCACCTCGACCGCGGCGCGGAAAAGATCACCCACCGCCGATTCCACCCGCTCAGATTCCTCAGGATCGCGCTTGTCGAAGAGGATGTTGGGGTGCAGGTTGCCGTCGCCAGCGTGACCGAAGATGACGATAGGCAGGTCCCATTTGGCCGAGATCTCCTTGATCTTGGCGATCATCTCCGGGACGGCACTGTGGGGCACGGTGATGTCCTCGCCCAGTTTGTTGGGCCGGATGCGTCCCAGGGACCCAGATATGGCACTCCGCGCTTCCCACATTTCCTTACCTTCCTCCGGCGTGGTAGCCACACGCACTTCGCGGGCCCCGTTCTGGCGACAAATCTCGGCGGCGATTTCAATGCCACGCACCGCGTCCGCCTCATCGCCGTCGGTTTGGATGAGCAGGATGGCCTCGACGTCGAGGGGCAATCCTATACGTAAATACTCCTCCACGCTTTTGATGGCCGTCTCGTCCATGATCTCCACCATGGAAGGGTTGGCACCACTGGCCAGCACGGCGTTGATGGCTTTGCCAGCATCGGTCAATTTGGGAAAAATCGCCTGGGCCATGCGCTCAACCTCCGGCGCAGCGATGAACCTGACCGTCACCTCAGTGATGATGGCCAGTGTGCCCTCGGAGCCTACCAACAGACGCACCAGGTCGTAGCCAGTGACGTTCTTGGTCGCTTTGCCACCCACGCGCATGATCCGCCCGTCGGCCAACACCACTTCCAGGGCCATGACGTAATGGCCGGTGATGCCGTACTTGAGACAGCGTGCGCCGCCGGCGTTGCAGGCCACATTGCCGCCGAGAGTGGAGTAGTGGACACTGGTAGTGTCCGGCGGATAGAAATAGCCTTCCCGGGCCACGGCGTCCGCCAACTCTGAGGCGATGATCCCGGCCTCCGCCGTGGCCATCATATTGTCGAGATCAACATCCAGCAAACGATCCATGCGGGTCAGAGCTAGCACCATCCCCCCACCGAAAGGAATCGAGCCCGCTGCCAGGCCGCTGCCCATTCCCCGAGGCACCACGGGAATCAACTCCCGACTAGCCACCTTGAGGATCTCCGAGACCTCTTGGGTGTTGTCTGGCAACACGATCAGGTTAGGCCTGGCGGAGGTGAACGTAGCGTCGTAAGAATAAGCCACCAGGTCCTCCGGCGAGGTCAGCACGTATCGCTCGCCGACAATGGATTTCAGTTCGTCAATGATCTGCGGGTCAAGCATCGGCCTCTCCTTCAAGTTGCTCTGACACCACCTCGGCCAGGTCCATCGTGCGGATGCGGATCCTCTCGCGGCGAGCGCCTCCAAACAGGGTGCGCTTGCATTGCTGGCAGGAGACGACGATGTACTTCGCCCCTGCGTCCTGGGCCTGCTGCAGCCTTCGCCTGGGCAGTGCCTGGGCCAGTTCTCGATCATAGGTCTCCAGGTTGCCACCGCCTCCGCAGCACAGCGAGTTCTCGTGGTGATCGGCCATCTCCACCAACGTCAGTTCGGGGATGGCCCGCAACACATGGCGCGGGGCCTCGAAGATGCCGCTCTTGCGGCCCAGGTCGCACGAATCGTGATAGGTCACGGTGACCGGCCAGGGCTTGAAACACAGCCGCCCCTCCTTAGCCAACTCGGCCAGCATCTCCGTCTCGTGCACAATCTCAAGCCCATCCAACTCTCCATTGTCGAGCAGTTCCGGGTAGATGTGCTTCCACATGTGGTAGCAGGACGGACACGACATCACCACCCTGGCCGCGCCGGTGTCTCTCACCGCCTCGACGTTGTGGTGTGCCATCGCCAGGGCGCGCTCGCCCTCTCCGTTGAGGAAAAGGGGATAACCGCAGCAATGTTCGTCGCCGCCTATCAGGGCATAGTTCACGCCGGCCCTTTCAAAAACGCGAACTAGCGACTGAGGGATGCTGTAGCTGGCCGGGAATAGCGCCGACACACAGCCCACAAAATAGGCCGCCTCGGCTTGTCCGCCATGGTCGAGGCCGATAGGCATTGATTCCAGATTGGCAGTCCAACCCAGGCGTTGTTCGTTATCCTCGCCGGAGATATTGCCCGCGGCGATGATGGTCTCGTCCAGCCGCCGCAGGGACTCGGGCATCAGGCCGCTATAGGCCAGGTCGGTGCGGGCCTTGTTCAGAATCAAATCCAATTCGACCCCGCTGGGACAGGCTTCCCGGCAGGCATCGCACATCAGGCAGGTATAGAACTTGCCAGCATAGACCTCGCTGATTTCCAGATCGTCCTCGCCGACGGCACGATAGAGGGCCACCTTACCGCGCGGCGATAGCGTCTCAATGCGCGTCTCTCGGTAGACCGGGCAGACCGACAGACACTTCCCGCAGCGGATGCATTTGAGGTACAACTCGTCGGCCACAGCGCCGACAGTGCGTACAGGTGCTTCGACTCTGTCAGACGTCATTCAGTACTCCAGTTCCAGCTATTTGTGATTCGGTCATCTCCACCATCTCCAGCCGATCTCGCCCCCCGTTTGACCACCATGGCCTAACACCTCCGAGACCGCCTGCAGGCTGGCAGCAGCGAATTCGCTGGCCTCCTGAGCGTAGAAGCGATATCCCTCTGCCGCCAACGCACTCTTTTTGCGCTTTCTCTGCGTTGCAATCGCCTCAGCGATCACTTTGATGCTCTTGGTCACTGTACTATCGGCAGGGTGAGCAGCGCGTGTGGGACAATCAGCACATCCAGCTCTGGCCCCAGTGTCGCGGCAGCGATGCTCAGCGCTTCTTCCATCGTCGCCGCGGGGATCATCTTACAGGCTACCACCACGTCCGGGCACTCGCTGCCCACAATGACCACTCGCGCTTCTTCCATCACTTTGGCCATAACGAAGGCTCGCTGCGCGCCGGGCGGGTAGCCGGTGCGCCGCAGTTC
>DFBV01000034.1:4540-8293 GCA_002366755.1 Anaerolineales bacterium UBA3071 | reverse complement strand
TGGCAGCGGCTCGACGTCATAGCTGAAGCGCAACGTCACCCGCAACCGACGATAGTGATACAAATCGCCGCAGCGGGCATTCACTTGGAAGGGGTGGATTTCCAAACGCACAATGCGCTGATGTCGCATGTAGGCGTCATCGGTGATGATGGCAATTCGCGGAGGATAGAGGGCATCACTGGCATACGTCGCCTCATCCTCCACGATCACATGCACCATGTCACCGCCCAGCAACGCCCCTGACTCTTTGGCTTTCTCTGGCAGAGGCCCGAGAGAGGGCACTGGTTGGACATGCACCCTCTTCGTTGGCGGCCCTTCCTCCAGCACGGCCACTTCGAGGGAGAGATGCACATCGGGGGCACGCCCAGCAGAAGGCTGCGGACGGGGAGCTGAGGCTTGCCCGCCTCGCCGGTGGTGCCATAGCCGGGCACACTGATCACATGGTAGAGCCGTCTATCCACCTGCAGCGGCTGCACGCCATAGGCGGATGTCAGCAGTTCCAGTGAGACGCCCGAGACATCGGACGACAGCAACCGCAACCCTCGCGGATGAATCGCCTGATGACCCCTCGTTGTCGCGGGCGCGGCAATGGCCGCGATGAGCACAAGCAAGGTCAGAACTACTCGCCTCTTCATAGACACACACCACCCAGACACACACCACTCACCCGTAAGAAGCCCCGGTCGCCCAAGTGAGCATCTCGTACATAGCCTGGCGCGAAAGAACAGCACGCCCGCCTGAGCAAGCGAAAGGCCAGGCCAGAGCGTAGCCAGAGGCCCTGGATGACCTGTCGGCCATGCGCGAAAGCATCCTGCTGGTTTTGCCGATTTATTGTAAGACGAGTATAATGTATTTTTGGTGAAGAGCGAACCGAGGAGAAGCCTATATGCCCATCTATGAGTATGAATGCGAGAACTGCGGTGTGCGTTTCGAGCATACGCAACATATGACAGATGAACCTTTGACCATATGCCCTGAGTGCAACGGGCACGTGCATCGGGTGTTTCAGCCAGTGGGCATCATCTTCAAAGGCTCCGGCTTCTACGTTACCGATAACAGGGCCAAATCCTCGACCAGCGTACCGAGGAGCAAGAAGCCCGACGAGTCCGATAAGCCCGATGAACCCGACACCAATGGAGAAACGTCGGATGACTGAGCGCCACATCTGTCAGTGATGCACGAGCCCCAGGGGGACACACCATGGGGCTTTTCTATTCGGTGACTGATGTTGCGACTACAACTGGAAGCGTCCGCTGGCGCGGATGACTTTGCACTGGAAGTTGGTAACCAGGCCAGTCAGCTTGGCCACCAGTTCCTGCCATTCCTCGCTGCCCAGGATCTCCTCCATGGAATCGAGATCCTCAGTCACGCCGCCGGTGAGAACCTGCGGGCCTTCGCCGAAGACAGTGTACCATACCTCGGTGGGTTGTATTCCTAAGCGCATCAACCCTGGTACAAATTCCCGCATCACAAACTTAAGATAGGAATGTTCCAGTTCGTTCCGGAGATCCCAGGTCATGAGCAGTTTGATCATGGGGCGCTTGACTTCCTGTTGGCTGTTGACGGGATGCTGGTTCTCCCCTTTCCCTATCATTGGGAGGTATCAAGGATAGCAGATTAGGCAGAATCGCGCAAGTCCTGCCCGATGACGGTCTCCTGCGCCGCGCCCAAGTTGTTTTGGCCACCCCCTAGTGATCTGGGTGGAAACATGACCTGAAGAGTGAACCTTCTCCGCCACTTTCGGGTGTACATCGTATGCAACGTCTCTGCGCTGCCCCGGGCAATTGAAGAGGGGTAGCAAGCAAAAACGTGCAGAGGCACAAGTCCTGCCATCAATTCGAGGCATAACAAATGGGCGCTGTGACAACACAAAGAGTCCGACTTGGAACACAGCAACGCACAGCAGAGGCACGAACCAGCGATGAGCACCGCTCCGGACTGAAGCGTGCCGGCGGTTGGCTGAGCTTGCTCCTGCTCACTCTGATGCTACTATCCGTGGCCTGGTCCGTTAGCGCGGCCGAGTGGACAGATGGCCTGCATCTGATGCAGTGGATGGTGTTGGGCGGTGCCCTCCTGGGATTCGCTCTGAGCCACACGCGCTGGAGAGGGTTCTTCCCCATCTTCCATGCCTTCCTGTGCAGTCTCGCCTGGATCACTTTCTGGGTGAGCATGCTGCTGCCGCAGGAGTTCGGGCCTCGCGGGCGTGTTTTACAGCTCTTCGCTGGCATCTCGCTTTGGCTCGAGAGGGCCGCTGCCGGCACAGCCAGCGCGGGCAGCCTCATCTTCGTGCTGTTGTTGGCGATCGTGAGTTGGTGGCTGGCCTACTCCGCAACCTGGGCTGTCTTCCGCCATCAGCGAGTGTGGCACGCTGTCGTTCCCGCGGGAATGCTCATGCTAGCCAACCTCTACTACGCCCCCTCTCGTCTCAACATGTACTTCTTGCTTTTCACTTTCTGCGCGCTGATGTTGGCGGTACGCAGTAACCTGGCGCAGCGAGAAGCAAGTTGGCGGGCAGCAAGGGTGCGCTACGCGATGGACATCAGCCTTGACTTCTTGCGCGACGGCGTGATCTTTGCAGCACTCGTACTGGCCCTAGCCTTCCTCTTGCCCAGTGTAGCCAGCCAAGGACATCTTGACCCGCTGGTCAAACCGTTCGAGAGACCGTGGGGGCGGGTCAAGCACGAGTGGAACCGCCTGTTCAACTCCCTGCAATATCCGTCGCAACAGAGCTACGCCGCCTTCGGCAAGAGCCTGGCCCTGTCGGGGCCGGTGAGCCTGGGGGACTCGGTGATTATGGACATCCGTGCCCCCGCTGGACGCTATTGGCGAGCTGTCGTCTACCACACCTACACCGGCCGGGGCTGGCTGAACGCTGATCAGGAAAGCACTCCACTAGGAGCGGGGGCCAGCCCGCGACTGCCGACGTACGAACTCTGCCGGGAGATCACGCAGACGGTCACCACCTACTATCCCGGGAGCGGTGTGCTGTTCGCTGCGGGGCAACCGCTACGTGCGGCATTGCCAGCGATGGCTGAAGTAAGCTACCTTCCAGAGGAGGTCGTACCCACGCCGACTCCTCTGCCAGGCGGTGGACGGAGGGTCAATGTTTCCCCTCCACTGGACATCTCCATGCTGTTCAGCCGCTCGCGCTTGAAGGAAGGGCAATCCTACACCATCGTCTCCGCCGTCACCAAGGCAGACATTGAGAGTCTCCGTGCTGCCGGCGATGCTTATCCCGACTGGGTGCGGGATCGCTACCTGCAATTGCCCGAAGAACTGCCGCAGAGGATACGAGATCTGGCCCTGGAGATCACCGCGCCTTATGACAATGCGCACGACAAGGTAGCGGCATTGGAGCGTTACCTGCGGGAGGGGCTACCCTACAACGACAAGATCGCACCGCCACCACCTGACCAGGACGGGGTGGACTACTTCCTCTTCGGCGTGCGGGAAGGGTACTGCGACTACTACGCCTCGGCGATGACGACGATGGCACGGTCGGTGGGCATTCCCTCCCGTCTGGCGGCAGGCTACAGCCAGGGGGAGTACGACGAGGAAAGGGGCATGTACCGGGTCAAGGAACTGAACGCACACGCTTGGGTTGAGGTGTTCTTCCCCAACTACGGCTGGGTGGAGTTTGAACCCACGGCCAACGAACCGCTCATTGTGCGGCCCCTGCGTCCCTCGGAGAAAGAGACCCGTGAGCCTTCGAAGCGTCCATCGGGGCCGCAGGAAGAAGAAGATAAGTTCGGG
>DFBV01000034.1:0-4474 GCA_002366755.1 Anaerolineales bacterium UBA3071 | reverse complement strand
GTGGTGCTGCTGGTGGCCACAGTCGCCGTTGTGTGGTGGATGCTGCGCCGTCCCCCCTCGGCAGTGCCGCACCTGCTCACTCAACTGTACGAACGGCTGATCCAGTGGGGAGAGCGGTTGAAGCTGCGCTGGCAAGTGCATCAGACGCCCCACGAGCAGGCCCGTCTGATGGCACAGGCAGTGCCCGAGGGCCAGGTGCAGATTGACAGTATCACCAGCCTCTACGTGCGGGAGCGTTTCGGTCCTGCCCCTGCCAGTGATGACGAGCTGGACGCCGCAGCGCAGGCCTGGTTGACCTTGCAGCCTCTGCTCTGGCGGCGTTGGTTGCACCGCCTCACTCGACCGCCGGAACGGTTGCTCCGCTGGAGGGACCGCTGGTCGCGCCGTCTGGCCTCCCAGTTTCCAGGCTAGCTCCAGTACAGTTTAGTTGGGAGGGAGTTGAACTCCCGACCTCGGCAGTGCGACTGCCTCAGAACGGCCTATCTGAACCGTATTGAGCCCAGATCTCGGTGCCGAATTGCAGGTGAGCCAGGCCTGGGAGTCTGCCCACCTTCGCACGAGGAGCTAGGCTGATAGATTCTCCTGAGCTTCGTCCAGAAGGGCGCGAAGGAGTGTTTCGTCTTTCAACGGCCCCACGACCGCCATGCTGAGCCGCCGGCCGCAGAAGCAGTGACGCGCCAGCCGCTGGATGTCGACGGCTGTCACTGCATCCACCTCAGCGATCACCTCGTCCACGGTCAGCACCTCATCCCGCAGAAGCTCCTGCTGTCCCCACCAGCCCGCGACCGCCAGACTGTCTTCCAGTCCCAGCAGCAGCCGCCCTTTGGTCAGTTCCTTGGCCCGCCGCAACTCAGCAGCCTGCACCGACTCCTCTCTCAGCCGTTGCCACTCTCGCAGAATGACGCGAGCAGTCACTTCGACCTGCGCAGGCTCCAGCGCGGCATAGGCTTCCATGACTCCCGTGTCGCTCAGGAAGGCAACGCTGGAATCGACGGCATAGGCCAAGCCCTGCCGCTCCCGCACCTCCAGGAAGAGGCGAGAACTCATCCCCTCCCCCAGGATGGTATTCAGCAATGCCAAGGCGAACCGATCGGGGTGATGGCGCGGCAGGCCGGGTACTCGGAGGACCAGGTGCGCCTGCTCTGTGTCCTTGAATCGCAAAGCCCACCGTGGCTGGTCAGGAGGTGGCGGCGCCGGCCGGTAGCCATTCGGACGGGGGCCAGTCCAATCGCCCAACAGCGCCGTCAGACGCCCTACCACCGCCTGGTGCTCCGCGTTCCCGGCCACGCTCACCACCGTGTTCTGCGGGCTGTAGTGCCGCTCCCTGAAAGAAAGCAACTGCCCGCGGTTCATGGCAGTGACGCTCATCTTGCTTCCAGCCACATCCCTTCCCAGCGGATGACCAGGCCATGACGTTTGGTTGATCAGCAAGGAGACGAGCGAGTCGGGCTGATCGAGCGTCATGCTCATTTCCTCAATGATGATGCGCCGCTCTCTCTCCATCTCCTGTGGAGCGAAAAGCGCATGACGAAGCATGTCAATCAACACGTCCAGGGCCGCGTCCAGATGAGGCTGGGCGACTTTGACCCAGTAGTAGGTGAGTTCCCGCGCCGTGTGGCCATTGAAAACACCACCTCGTCCCTCGATTTCCGTGGCAATGGCCTCCGGAGTGGGTCGCCTTTCGGTGCCCTTGAACAACATATGCTCGATGAAGTGAGCGGCCCCCTCGTCGGCGCTCGTCTCGTGCCGGGAACCGACACCCAAGTAGAACCCCACACTCACAGAGCGAGTGTGGGGCATCGTCGTGGTCAGGATGCGCAAGCCGTTATCCAGAGTGGTCTTCTGGCATTCTATCATCAATCAGTATCCCCGCAGTTCACGCAGTTCTCGCTTGGCCTCTTCCTCCGCCCGCGGGTCCTGCGCTGGCCCAGCCTCCAGGAAGCGCTCGAAGGCAGCGATGGCTTCGTCGGTCTTCCCCTGAAGTCTGTAGAGCGCCCCCAGGCCATAATAGACCTCGGGAAGGTCCGGCTGTAGCTCGCCAGCCCGCAGGAAGCTCTTCTCTGCGTCATCCAGGCGGCCCTGCTGCAAGCGAACCGCGCCCAAGAGATAGTGCAACTGTGCATCGCTGGCATCCGCTTTCAATCCCGCCTCGAATTGAGTTACGGCATCATCCAAGCGCCCCTGTTGGTAGTACACCACGCCCAGGTTAGTCAGGCTACCCAGATGACTTGGTTGGACCTTCAGCGCAGCCTCGAAAGCGGCAGCGGCTTCATCCAGATTGCCTTGCTGATAGTAGGTGTTGCCCAGGTCAAACTGTTCTTCGGCGGACAAGACATCGCCGCCAGGCTCAGGCGTCGCCTCGCCGCCACAGCCAGCCAGCATGGCCAGCAGCAGCAGCGACACGAGACTCGCCAACGTCCAAACCCTCAGTTCTCCCAGTCCATCTCTTCGGCACATACGCTTGTCTCCTACGTTGAACATCCTGTCAGAGATCACGGCAGGCAGCGACGCACACTCGCGCCCCGCCAACCAGCATTATACCTCAAATCCGAGCAAACGGAAAAGAACGATCGCCGTTGGCGCGAACAGGGGAAGGAGGATCTCCCCCTTCCCCTGGTAGATGCGATTCAGGTACCTGTTGACCGCAATGCCGAAGGTGCCAGCTTCAGCCCCGATGATCTTGGTCACCATGTCCGTGGCACCGTTGATGACCGCCACGCCGTTCAGTCCGTGCAGCGCCACGTAGATGCGGTTGGTGTCGGGATTAACCGCTACGTAGGTAGGCTCTGACCCCACCGGGAAGTGATCAAGCACGGCCAGCGATGCACCGTCCACGACGTAGACTTCGCCGCTGGCGAAGCAAGCCACGTAGACCTTGTTGGTGTTGAAGTTCACGGCCACACCAAATGGCTCAGCGCCCACGTGGACCTGGCCGAGCTGGGCCATGGTCTGACCGTCTATGGCGTACAGGTCGGAGTACAACTCCTCGCCATCATAATGATACCCATCACCTGGCCTTCTCGAAGCGATAGCCAATCCCGTGTTCCGTGAGAATGTACTCCGGTCGCCGGGGATCCTTCTCGATCTTCTTGCGCAAGCGCCATATATAGATGCGCACGTAATCTACATGGTTCACGTACTCTTGGCCCCACACCTCTTCCAACAACTGTTCATAGGTCAACACTCGCCCAGTGTTCTGCACCAAACAGCCCAGAAGCCGGTACTCCGTTGGCGTAAGTTTCACCAGATCCCCTTGCACCTCAACCCTCCGGTCGGCCAGGTCCACCGCCAGGTACTCATCGCGGTAGGCCGCAGGTGGTTCCTCCGACGGAGACACGTGGGTGCGCCGTAGGAGCACCTGCATCCTGGTCACCAGTTGCTCGATGCCGAAGGGCTTGGTCAGGTAGTCGTCAGCGCCGTGCTCTAACCCGCGCACAATCTCCTCTTCCCTGCCCTGCGCTGCCAGGATCATCATCGGAACGTCGGACATCTCCCGGATGCGCTGGCAGGTTTTCATGCCGTTCGAATTGGCCAGTACAACGTCCACGATCACCAGGTCGGGCTGACGGTTAGCAACGTGCAACAATCCCTCCTCACACACATAGGCCGTATACACCTCGTACCCCTGTTGCACTAGGGTCTCGTCAACCTGTTGCACGAAGTCGGCATCATCATCAATTAGCACGATCCTCTTTCTCACGTTGGAGTGCCGGGCCGTCGGCTCTGCTGCCATGTCCTTGATCTCCCCTTCGTCCGAAACACAGACAACATCGTATGCAAATTCGCGAACTGCACTATTCTACCATGCCAACATTAGATAACTCATAAAAACAGTATTACAGATTCATAACAATTCGCGAGGAAGCCCTCCCAGGTGCAACGCACTTCTCAAGTGCGTTGCACCTACGGAAGAACAAAGGGGGAGCTCTCCGTTTGGAGAGCTCCCCCTCTGCTGATCGGAGCGGGTCAAAAAATCAGTTGGCCTTCTCGAAGCGATAGCCAACCCCATGCTCGGTGCGGATGTACTTCGGCGCGCCGGGGTTCCTTTCTATCTTCTTGCGCAACCGCCATATATAAACCCGCACATAGTCAACATCGCCCACGTACTCCCAGCCCCACACCCTCTCCAGTAGTTGTCTGTTGGTGAGGACCAGCCCCGCGTTCTGCACCAGATAGGCCAGAAGCCGATACTCCGTCGGCGTCAACTCCAGCGGTTCCCCCTGCACGACAACCCTTCGCTCGGCCAAGTTCACCGTCAGGTAGTCGTCACCGTAGGTGATGGGTGACTTCGTGGGCGGCGGCCATGCGGCGCGACGCAAAACGGCCTGGATTCTGGCTTCCAACTCCTTGAGGCTGAATGGTTTGATCACGTAATCGTCGGCGCCTATCTTCAGCCCCTTAACCCTGTCAACCTCTTGCCCTCGGGCAGTGAGCATGATGACGGGCACGTTGGAAACGTCTCTGATGCGGCCAC
>DFBV01000124.1:601-6191 GCA_002366755.1 Anaerolineales bacterium UBA3071 | reverse complement strand
ATGGCCGCCTGCGCCTCGTAGGTGGTCCGCTTCCGTATCCCCAGCAGCGCCGAGACGGCGTCGAACAGCCGGCCGCCGGCCGAGGTCAGCGGGCAGTTGATCCCCTGGTCCACCTGCTGCTGGATGATTTGCTTCTCCTCTTCGCTGACGTCGGCCAAGAATGGAAGCGGAGGCAACTGGCCCGTAAGAGCATACAGGTAGCCGAGGGTCAGCCGATACGGGTAACGAATGGCCGCTTCGCCGCCGGGCATGGGCAGGTACTCCAGATGGGCCGCTCGCTGGAAGCCATGGTAGTCGGCCACCAGGAACTCACCGCCCCAGATGCGCCCGTCGCTGCCATAGCCTGTGCCATCCCAGGCCACGCCGATCACCGGCCCGTCGTCCGGAGGCCAGCCGTTGTCGGCCAGGCAAGCGGCGATGTGCGCGTGGTGGTGTTGCACAGCGACTGGCGATTGGCGATCAGCGATCAGCGATCTTGCGTATTTCGTTGCCAGGTATTCCGGATGCAGGTCGTAGGCGATGATCTCCGGCTCGATGCGGAACAACCGCTTGTAGAGTTCGATGCTGGTCTCGAAATGCTCCAGCGTCTCCAGGTTCTCCAGGTTGCCGATGTGCTGGCTGAGGAAGGCGTATTCACCTCTGGTGACGCAGAAGGTGTTCTTCAGTTCCGCTCCGCAAGCCAGAATCTCCCGCATTTTGAAGGGCAGTTTCACAGGAAAGGGAGCGTACCCTCGCGAGCGGCGGATTGGCTGCGGGATGCGGGTTTTTGGTGCTGGTGTTTCGAGTTTTGGGTTGGTACGTGAAACGTCGGGTGCGAACCACACACTGTCGTCATACCGTGCATAGATCTCCCGGTTGTGCACCAAGAAGACATCGGCCAGGTGACCCAGACGGCGCAGTGCCTCATCGTTGTCGCGGGCGATGGGCTCCTCGGACAGGTTACCGCTGGTCATCACCAATGGTCGGCCCACGTCTCGCAGCAGCACGTCGTGCAGCGGTGTGTAAGGGAGAATGACGCCCAGATAGTTGTTGCCCGGGGCCACCAGCCGGGAGATGTTCGATCCGGGCTTCCACGCCAGCAGCACGATGGGGCGCTGCGGCGAGGTGAGTAGCTGCTCCTCCTCGTTGGAGACCCAGCAGTGCTGCTTGACCTCCTCCAGCGTGGCCATCATCACCGCCAACGGCTTGGCTGGACGGCCCTTGCGCTCCCGCAGCGTGCGCACAGTGCCCTCGTCGGTGGCATCGCAAGCCAGGTGGAAGCCCCCCAGTCCCTTGATGGCCACGATAACGCCATCCTGCAACAAGTGAGCGGCCTGCGCAATGACATCCCCAGTTTCAGGTTCCAAGGTTTCAAGTGGCAGGTTGGAACCTGATACCTGGAACTTGGAACTTGGAACTAACCACACTTGCGGCCCGCACACCGGACACGCATTCGGCTGCGCGTGAAACCGCCTGTTCAGCGGATCATCGTACTCCGCCTGGCATTGCGGGCACATGATGAAATCCCGCATGGTGGTCAGACGCCGGTCATAGGGGATGTCGGCGATGATGGTGAAGCGAGGCCCGCAATTGGTGCAGTTGGTGAAGGGATAGCGATAGCGGCGATCATTTGGATCCAGCAGTTCCCGCAGACAGTCGGGGCAGGTGGCGATGTCCGGCGAGATGAGCAGGGGCGGGGTTTCGCTGCCATTATCCTCCTCGACCACGCTATGGCGGATCTCGAAGAGCGCCTGGCCCACCAGCGGTGCGTCGGCTACCTCAATGCCCTCGATGCGGGCCAGCGGCGGGGCCTGCGCCTCCAGGTCCTGTACGAAAGCCGCCAGCGGTGCTGCCGGGCCTTGGACCTCGATCTCCACACCTCTGGAATGATTGAGCACCCAGCCGGTAAGCCCATGCTCGTGCGCCAGGCGGTAGACGAAGGGTCGGAAGCCCACACCCTGCACCACGCCGCGCACAGTGACATGCTTCGAGATCCGCTCCCCGGTCATGACCCTCTTGCACTCCGGCTCAAGTCGGTCAAGAAAGCATCGGGCGTGATGATGGTGGTGCCCGCGAACCGTCTCTTGGGTGGAAAGTCTTTGACGTTCCACGTCACAATGAAGTCTGCTTGTCCTGCAATAGCTGTGGCCATAATGGGATGATCATCCGGATCGGTCAGCCATTCCTCATAGCTTCCGCCGGTGATCTGGCGATAGTCACACCATTCCGCGATGTCCGAAAGGGCCTCGATGTAACTGCGGGCAGTCTCCTTCGCCCAGCCCATCCCTGCCATTTTCCGGCTGAGTTCCCAGATGATGTAGTTGCTCCAGACGATGGTGTACAACCCGACCTGGGCAAAAAAGAGCAGCGCTCGCTTCTCGCTGCTGAGCAGAGCGCTGGTGTCGAGGACGGCCCTGGCGCTTATTCTGTCTTCCAAGTCTCCCGACCCTCGCTGACGATTTCCACTAGCTTGCTCTTCTCCAGGGGGTAGACTTCCGCATCCATGTGGTCGAACGTTTGCTCCAGCCTCTCGAATCCTTTGAAGGCGGACGTAGGAATCATGGTGCGCTTACCGATGCGCACGCCAGGCAGCATTCTCTTCTGAACCCAATTCAGAATCGTCTGGCGGCTTACGCCCAACCGCTTGCCTGCCTGGGTCGTGGTCAGGTACTTTGGGATTTCGCTTTGCTGTCCTGCTACCCCAAGAAGATCTCGAATAGCTTGGGCATCCTCATCTCGCCCTTGCTCGCGAAGCTCTCGAACTATGCTGCGAACCCGAGCAACACTGGAATCAGTCATGGCCTCAAATGCACTCACAGCCGATCACCTCCCGCAAGTCTCGGCGACAGTGTAGCACAAAAGTGCCAAAAGTGCAACTGTGTCAAATATGACAAACAAGCGAGCCAGTCCACAATTGGACAAGGATGGACAAGGGAACTTGGCCTTCCGCGTCTACCTCGAACCCCGAACTCGAAGCCTACCCGAGCTTGCTCCGCGCGGCCACCAACCACTCCACCCACTCGTCTACTCCCTTCCCCGTCTTGCAGGACAGGGGGAAGAAGGCCACGTCGGGGTTGAGCGCCTCCACGCCGCGACGGAAGTAGTCCATGCGGAATTCTAGCAAGGGCAACAGGTCCACCTTGTTGAGCGCCAGCACGTCCACAACGCTGAACATACCTGGATACTTGTAGGGCTTATCGTCCCCTTCCGGCGTGCTGGCGATCATGACCTTCAGGTGCTCCCCCAGGGCGAAGCCGGTGGGGCAGATAAGGTTGCCCACGTTCTCGACAAACAGCAAATCGGTCTCGTCCAGCGACACCTTGGATAAGGCGCTGCGCACCATGTTGGCGTCCAGGTGACAGGCGCCGCCGGTATTGATCTGCACCGCCGGGATGCCCAGGCGGGCGATGCGGTCGGCGTCAATGGTGGAAGCTACATCGCCGTCAATCACACTGATGCGCAGCCGATGCCGAAGTGCCTCGATGGTGCGCTCGATGAGGCTGGTCTTGCCCGCGCCAGGCGCGGCCATGAAGTTCAGGACGAAGACGCCTTTCTCGTCGAACAGCCGCCGGTTCTCCAGAGCGATTTGCTCGTTGGCGCTCAGTACGTTTTCGACCACTTGGATTTTCAATGCGCTTCTCCTCCCTCACTCCACCTCGATGCTCTCCATGTAGAACTCCCGTCCGCTGATGACTTCGCCGCCCAGCCTCTGGCAGGCGGGGCAGATCCAGTTGCCGTCCCGCAGCGGGAACTCCTGGCCGCAGGCCGAGCAGCGAAAGCGGGCTGGCAGCCGCTTGAACGAAAGTTGCGCCCCCTCAGCCAACGTGTCTTTGCTGATGAAATCGAAGTAGAACTGCACACTGTCGTCCACGATGCTCGCGATTTCGCCGACGACCAGGTTGATGTGCGTGATGCGCTGTGCCCCGGCCCGCTCGGCGTGTTCCAGGGCCAGATTGAGCATGCTTTGGGTGACTGCCAATTCGTGCACGGTTGCTATTCTGCCTGCGCTGTCTATCAGAACCGCTGGGAGTCGGGCTGGCGTACTGAAGCGACAGGGAGCGCTGGTCACGCCACCGCTCCCTGTCGCTGTTTCCTGCTGTCTTCCTGAGTGGTGTTCCGCCCGGAGCCAGACGCTCAACCGCTTGCTCCGGGGATGCGATCAGCGCAGCATCATGCTGTGCTTACTTGGTCCCGGAGTGATCGCCGATGTCATGATGTGATCACGTCGATTATACATCAGCGTCCCAACCTGTCCAAAAGAAGCGGTACTGTATACATCTCGCTTGACACCCTGGCATCGGAGCACACGCTCTCCGTGCCTGCGCTCAACAGCTAGACTGAGGACAGCATGTCTATTCTGAGGCGTGATTGTAGACGAGAGCAGACTCAGCGATTGTCCCATCACTGGCCTCCAGCAATGGAATGCAGCCGCTCCTGCCATCGGCGAGTCGATCATCTGTGTGGACGCCCGGCTTGCCCGGACATCTCAGGGAGAATCAGCAACCACCGAAACGCAAAGACACCAAGCTCCACTGGGGGACGGAGAAGGCTCCAAATCCCTGGGGTCTTGGTGTCCTGGTGACTCTGTGGCAAACTCTAAGAGCCTCTGAGTCGTGCGCTACGGTTCTCCTGGATCCAGTTCAGCCAGCACCGCTTCCACGGCACGAGGGATGGCCGCAGCCACCGCTGGTGTGCAGGTCTCGCCGAAGGTCAGCACGTCATCCACTTCGACGGCCAGAATCACAAGATCCTCATCTTCGGGCAAGACCATGCCCATACCTCGCCCCAGGGCCAGCGCGCCGGGCAGGGAGAGGTCGTGGGTGGAGCCAACGTGCAGCGAGGCCCTCAGGTCGTTGGGAAACAGGCGATGGATATGGCCAACCTCGCCGTCGCGGGTCAGAATGGCATCCACTATGATGATCCGCTCGTACCCACCGATCACATCGAGCAGCCGCAGCCCGCCGACAGACGCCTCGGCGAAGCTCACGCCCTCCTGCTGGCCCCTCTCGGCCGCTGCCCGCGCAACGTATATGCCCACGCCATCGTCGGTCAGAATCGGATTGCCCAAGCCCAGCACCAGCGTTTTTGGTCTGGATGTTGGGACTTGGATATTGGAGGCTGCCCTATTCATACCCTCGCCTCCAACCTCCAACCTCTAACATCCAATCTCCAGCCTCCAGCCTCCAACCTCTAGCATCCAATCTCCAATTCACATGTTCTGCCTGAGCACCTCTACGGTGTCGCCTCTGTCATCGCAGATGCGCACTTCCAGGGGCATCTGACCAGGTAGGGTATGCGTGGCGCAGCCGAGACAGGGGTCGTAGGAGCGGAAGGCCATCTCCACCCGGTTCAGCAGCCCCTCGGTGACCTCATCACCTTTGATGAAGGCCTTCGCTGCCTTCTTGATGGAGATTGACATAGGCGCGTAGTTGTTGGTCGTCCCGACGATGAGGTTGCACTTCTGCATGATCCCATTCTCGTCGGTGACGTAGTGGTGGGTCAGCGTGCCGCGCGGCGCCTCCACGATGCCCACACCCTCGGTCGGCGTCTCCGTGGGGATGTTGCGCACGTGCGGGTCGGTGATATCGGGATCGGTGGCCAGTTCGACGAT
>DFBV01000124.1:0-525 GCA_002366755.1 Anaerolineales bacterium UBA3071 | reverse complement strand
GTAGGCCTCCTGCGCTTTCGGCGTGGCCATGCCGTCGGCGGCGTTGAGCCGCGACAGTGGTGTGGCCTGGTAGATACCACTGTCCATACCGGTGACGAACCCCTTCCACCCCACCTTCTTGAGATAGGGGAACTTCAGGTAAGTCCAAGGCTCGACGCGCTCGGCGATCACGTCCAGGTATTCCTCCGGGGTGTACTTGACGAACTCCTTGCCCTCGGGATCCACGACGCGCACCTTGCCATCGTAGAAGTTGACGAGGTTGTTCTCGTCCACCAAGCCCATGTAGTACATGGGGGTGGTGAAGGTGTCGCTGAGAATCATGTCCACGTAGCCCTGGTTCGCCAGCACCACGTCGGCGAACAGTTGCAGGCTGAACAGACCGAAGTCGACCAATTCGTGGCCCCAGGCCTCGATCTGAGCCCGTTCCTCTCCGTTGATCGCTTTGCTCACGCCGCCAGGGAGTGCGCCCACCGGATGGATGGTCTTGCCGCCCAGCATGCCCACGATGTCCATGGCCTTGCCGCG
>DFBV01000222.1:3998-5062 GCA_002366755.1 Anaerolineales bacterium UBA3071 | reverse complement strand
AGCCAATGAAAAAAACGCTTGAGAGAAACTTCTTCACTTTCATCATCATCTTACTCCTTTCTGTTGATATTCGAGTGAACTGCGCCTATTAACCTGCTACTTACCCACTTACCTCTACATCCTTGCCCTCCACGACGCGTCCGATGACCCAGTAGGATTGCCCTTCCCCGTCAAAAAGCGTGGTGAACTCCTCCAGCTTCTTCTCCGGCACGGCGATGAGCAGCCCCCCTGACGTCTCCGGCGTGTAGAGAAGCATCTGCATCCACTCGGAGACGGAAGGTGCAAAGCGAACATGCGGGGCATAACACTTCTGATTCCGGCCAGCGCCGGCGGGGAAGATCTGTCTTTCGGCATAGCCTTTCGCCCCTTCCAAGAAAGGCAGGCTCTCCAAACTGAGGTATATGCCCACCCCGCTTTTTTGGGCCATCTCCTGGGCATGGCCCAGCAGAGCGAAGCCGGTGACGTCGGTAACAGCGTCTACACCCACTTGCTGCATCAATTGCGCGGCTTTTCGGTTAAGTGTCTTCATCACCTCCACTGCAGCCTTCACGTGATCCGGTCTGGCCACCTCCCTCTTGAGTGCGCTGGCGATGATGCCCACACCCAGGGGCTTGGTCAGCACCAGCACATCGCCGGCCTTTGCTGCGGCCTTGGTAGCGATGTGATCGGGATGGACAAAGCCCATCACCGCCAGACCGTATTTCGGCTCCTCGTCTATCACCGTATGACCCCCAGCCAGAGCGCCCCCTGCCTCGGCGACCTTTTCAGCCCCTCCGCGCAGGATCTCACTCACCATCCTGGCAGGGAGATCAATGGGGAAGCCGCAGATATTAACAGCCAGGACAACCTCACCGCCCATGGCATACACGTCGCTCATGGCATTGGCGGCGGCGATGGCTCCGTAGTCGTAGGGATCGTCAACGACGGGCGCAAAGAAGTCAACGGTCAGGATAACGGCCACTTCATCGCTGATGCGATAGACGGCAGCGTCATCGCTTACCTCCAGGCCGACGAGCAGGTTAGGATATTCTTTGGCGGGGAACATCCCGCCCAGGGGGCGCAGC
>DFBV01000222.1:0-3883 GCA_002366755.1 Anaerolineales bacterium UBA3071 | reverse complement strand
GGTATTCCGTTCCCAGCGTCTCTGGTACTGTGGCCAACAGGGGGATTCTGAACAACAGGTCGAAGACTATGGGAATGACAAAGACGTACATGGGGCCAAGCTCCCTCCATATAAGCCCCCCAATGATGGGGGCAGGAATCGTGACCAACCCGGCAAACAGGCCAAGCAGTCCTCCCCACTTTCCTTGCTGCTCAAGCGGAACAAGCTCCAGGGTCATGGCGGTTGTAGCGCCCAACGAGATGGAATAAAAGGCCAGAAGAGCCGCCGATAACACCAGCGCGATCGGGCTGGGAGAGAAAGCAAGAAAAAGGTTAGAAGCATACCACAGCGGTGTGAGCCAATAGATGATGCGCTTTCGTCCGATTCTATCCGCCAGTCGGCCCACAGGAATGCCGAAAACGAGTTGCGCTACAACTGTAGCGGTTGCCATTACGCCCAGAAGGTATTGATCCGCTCCCTTGATCTCGTGGGCGTATAGCTGAATAAACGGTCAAAACAGGGCCACGGGAAATGAGGTAAGAGCGGAAATGGCTATCCATCTCCGAAGGTTCCCCCTTCCCTCGAAAAGATGACGGAAATCAGCGATAAAGCCGAACCTGGTTTCCGCGTCAGCGGGTTGTTCCCGTTGAGGTTCGCGCAGTTGGGCAGCCACAAGAAGAAAAATAAGGCCATACCCCGCGAACTGGAGATAATACAAGGGCCGAATGCCTTCAACCGTCATGCCTCCGAAAACTGTCACCAGGTAGGCGCTGACAAGGGGCGCGATAATGCCGGCTATCGAAGCCAGGGTGCTACAAACGTTCTGTGCAGTCACTCGATCTCTGCTTTGTACCGAATCAGCGCAGATCACCCTGCACCCCGTGTTACTCAGGCTTAAGGCGACGGAGGCAAGAATAGCCGCCGCAACGAGGAATCGCCAATCAGGTGCTAGCGCATAGAGCAAGCTTCCTCCTGCTGATAAGACGATCGCCAGCAAGAAAAACCGTTTGATGCCGTAGCGATCCATCAGCCATCCTACGGGTGCAGAAATGAGGGCACTGATCGCGCTGCCCACGCTGCTGAGAGACCCCAGTTGCACAGCATTGGCCCCCAACCCCACAGTATATATCGCATTGTATTGACTGGTGAGGCCAGCTAGAAACTTGTTCGCGGAAAGGCGCGCCACGCCCAGCCGATAATTGTGTTTTTGCCTGTAGATGAAATCTCTGATCCTCTCTGTCACTCTAGCCCCTATGTTCACTTGATCCTCCTGGCGAGTTCTGCAAAACGGAACCTGACTCTCTCCTCAACGAAAGGACACCTATCCTGCCATTGATGCGCGGTGCTACGTCACGCTCTGCCCAGATACATAATCCTCATAGCAGTGCGTGTCGGCGTCGCCGCGAGCGTAGGCTTCGTGCCACCCTTCGGGCACGGGCATCTCCCTGTACAATTGCACACGCCGGGCCTCCAGCAGGCGACGGGGACGCTCCATGAAATCCGCGGCACAAATCACCCGATGGCCTGTTTCAGACGATAGTCTTCCCAGCCAAGATAGCCCCTCTTCGCAGCGCAGCAGGTGGTGATCGAGGATCAGCGTGTCCACGTGACGGGCCAACTGCCGCGCGTTCCTCCATGCCCCCCACCGCCGCTTCGACGAAAGCCACGAAAGGTAGAGAGGCGGTCCTCCAGCCAGAACGATATTCGGTTCCCAATCCAGTATCAACGACACAGCCTCGCTATCGAGAAGTTGAATGTCCGAAGCGTGCACGAAAACAGTACCCTCGTCCTCGATGCGAGTCATCATCACCATCCCCAGCCTGCCATGTCGTTCACCGTGCGGCACGGGCAGCGAAAAGGCCAGAGGCCCATCACTCTGCTCTTCCGCATTCGGCAGGTCCCTGCCCAACACCTCGCACAGGGACTTCTTCCGGTGCAACATATTGTGGGAAAGCCCTTCGGGGCCCTTGGCCCAGAACCGCGTCGTTCGGCACAAAGGGGCCACCTGCTGAGCTTTGAGTTGGTAGGGGTTGGCGTTCGGCAGGGGAACGTGATCCCCGTGGAAGTGGCTTATCACCACGTCGGTAGCATCCTTCAACTCCGCTATGATTTCCCGGCGCACATGTTCCCCCATCGCCACCTGTGCCGGGTGGGGCAGCAGCCCATAGCGGTGGTAGCCCAGCGCCAGCCCGGGGTCAATGACGACCTTGCGGTCCTCGACCTCTACCACACAGGAGAGACCGCGTACTCCCAGCGACTCCGCTCCAAGGATCCTGATATGCATGTCATTTCCAGGCAACCGTGAACTCGCTACTTTTTGGGTAGTTCTTCTCACCGGCACGTACCGGCACTGCGAGCCAATTCTCCCGAGGCACGAAGGGACATGTGTAGTTCTCGCTATATACACACCAGGGATTGTATGCCCCATTGAGGTCAAGAATCCATTTCGCGTCGGCGGTGCGATTCCTTGCAGCGTTGAGGTCGAGATACCGCCCTGCACCGTACGTTTCCTGGCCAGATGTTGCGTCCCTGAAGGGAATGAACAGTTGCTCCTCTTCGGCATCGCTTTTGTAAGCCTGAAGCACACACTCCTCGTCGCCGATCCTGAATCGGAATTCGCCCCATTGGATGAAGTCCCGCTCCTCGCCCTTTGTATAGGCCATCCTCATTGCCCTCTTGTCCTTGTGCTCGTGAAGCTCAATCTCGAACCTCAAGTGCGGGTCGGGAAGGTAGTAGTCAAGCCCCCTAAACTCGGCGCGATCTTCGGGAGGTATCGGCGATTGCCAGCCTTGCCCCAAGAACCTGTCCTTCTCTCTACGCTCCCTCTCGATCTGCGCCTTCCACTGATCAATTTCCATAGCAACTTGCCTCCTTACGGTTGTATGGCAGAATGCACTCAAACATCCGGTAGTTGCCTCTTGCCTTGCTCTACATCATTCGGATTGCCCCTGATGGGCAGGCCTGAGCACACATACCACAGCCAATACACATGGCTAGGTTAAGATCGGGCATCTCATGAGGAGTTTCCTGGCTGAGAACCCTGTTGGGACATGCAGACGCGGCAAGACAGATGCCCTTGTCGCACCTCTCAGGTTGGCATTTCCTATAATCTATCATGGCCCTTGGCTTTGGCATCGTTCTCCTTCTCAGTTGCTCTCTTCCGTTCCCTCTCCAACTCCTCTTCCAGTTCATCCAACTGCTGAAGCATCGTCGGCGGCACCGAATGGGCCGGCCAGCGACGCTTCAGCTCAGCTATCTGTTTTTCCAGTTCCTTGATCCGCTCGCTACTCATTTCTCACCTCTACCTCCAACTTCTCCGCCCCCAACAGCCGCGCGTAGTCCCGCAGGAATGGATAGGTCACGAAGCTGCCGAATCCATGGCGGGCCAGCATCCCCTTCAGACCCAGGGATAGAAATTCGCTGGCCAGCTCGCATTCAAAGCGCCGGAAGGCCCAGCGAAAGGGGAACCATTGGCGGTCCAGGTCGAACTCGTCGTAGTCCAGGATCCAGAAAACGCCGCCCGGCTTCAGTGCCCGATGGGCGTTGGCGATCACCCTCTCTTTGTCCTCATCCTCGAAGCCATGCAGGGTGAAACAGATGAACGCCTTGTCGAACTCCTCGTGGAAAGAGAGCGGTTCTTCGATGCGCCGGTTCAGAAAAGTCACCTGGGGGTAGGCACGGCAGCGCTGCGGGGCCTGCCTGAGCATCTCCTGGCTGATGTCCACCCCGACGACCCGCCCGGTGGAGCCCAGGAACTTCATCATCACGCAAATGTTGCGCCCGGTGCCCGATCCCAGGTCCAGGATCGCGTCCCCCCGGCGGATGTCCATCCGCTTGATGGCCTGCTCAATGAAGGCCTGATAGCGCCCCACCAGGAGCAGGTCCATCATCAGGTCATAGTGGC
>DFBV01000150.1 GCA_002366755.1 Anaerolineales bacterium UBA3071 | reverse complement strand
ATTCGTAGTTCGTAATTCGTCGTTGGACTTACGCATTACGAATTCAGAATTACGAATTTCCAACGTCCATCCTTCGGCCAGGGTTCCTTGGACGACGGTAGGGCTGCCAGGCAGTGGCGGTTCGCTCACTTCCTCGACGACGGTCGTCGGCTGGCCTGCTTCGCTCAGCAGCGCGGCCAGGCGGGGAGCCTGCCGCGTGACCAAAACCAGCCGCTGGCCTCTCTCTTGCAGCCGCTGGGCATCATCCAAGACCTGCCGCACACGGCCGCCGTAGCGAGGTCCCGGCGCAAAGGCTCGGGCGATGGGAGACATGGTAGCCGCCGGACGGCCATCGAAGCTCCCCAAGCCGAGGGTGAGCGCAGTGCCGCTGTGCTGACGGGCGTCGAGGCGCTCTGCCACGGCCTGCCATTCGAAGTAGGAGGGCAGGAAGCCGGCCGGCAGCTCCCGGGCAGCGGTCAGATCCTGCTGTAAGCGGATCGCCTGTTCCTCCAGGTCGGCCCAGGTCGTGGCCAACTCTGCTCCATCCTCGATGAGCAACAATCCTTCGGGCGGTAGGTGGTCCAGTAGCATCGCTGGCTGGCTGTAGACGTAGGGTAGATAGAATTCCATCCCACGGAAGCCACTACCCTGAGCCAGTTTCTCCCGTTCCTCCTCCATTCTCTGCCGTGTCAAGGCGTGGCAAGAGGGCAGGTCGAGCTTTGCCAGCCGTTCGGCGGCCCGTGGGCCATACTTCGTCAACGGTTCCGTGGCGGGGCCGATGAGCACCTGCTCCACATGAGCCCGCGTGCGCTGTGTGGCCGGATCGAATGTGCGCAAGCTGTCCACCTCTTCGCCGAACAGCTCCAGACGTACGGGCCAATCCAGATTGGGCGGGAAGATGTCCACGATGCCGCCGCGGCGGCTGAAGCTGCCTGGCTCCTCCACCACGCTCACGAGCTGATAGCCAAGGCCCACCCATCGCTCCAGAAGCTTGTGGAGTTCAATGATCTGTCCCCGGCGGAGCGGGCGCAGGGCCAATCGCAACTCGCGTGGGGGTAGTGTCTTTTGCATCAGTGCTCGGGCCGAAGCCACAATGATTGGATATTGGAGGTTGGAGGCTGGATATTGGATATTGGATATTAGGTATTGGGTGTTGGGTTTCGAGGTTTGGGTTAGCGCCACGAGGGCTGTGAGCCGCTGCTGCTTCGTCTCCCGCGACCAGGGTATTCGTTCGTAGGGCAGGGCGTCGGGGTCGGCGAAGAGGTGCACCAGTTCGGGATCGTTCATCCATACCTGTAGGTCCTCCGCCCACTGCTGGGCCCGCTCGCTGCGGGCGGTCACCACGATGAGCGGCCGATTCAGGTCGGCTGCTAAGGCGGCAGCGAGGAATGGACGCGCCGCATGGAGCAGCGCCAGCGGCTCTGGTGTGCCCCGGCCTGCTTTCAGACCCTGCAGCAACTGTTGATAGGCTGCCACTTCGCGTAGCAATGCCAGGAGTCCCCGAAGATTCATGCCTTGTTGATCTCTCTCCTCACTGAGACCCCTGGGGTTTCGTCGCCCAATACGTGAGTCCTGCCACGTTCCGCGACACCATGGGTGATCAGGGACTCAGTTGCTCTCGGAAAACCCCAAGGTTCTGAACGGCTTTTTCCCAACACCACAAGGGGCCGGCCAGAGAGACCCGCCCCTACACAATGCTCGACCTTGATATGGACGTTCGTTCTCAGTTGTTGTCCGGTGAGTCTGTAATGATGCCCTGCGGCTGCCGGCGGGATGCCGATGGTGGTTCCTTCGGTTTCTTCGACGGGCTCAATCTGGTGGGCTCGGCAGAGGGAGGCTTCGGTGGGGAGTTGTACTCGTTCATGGCGGATTCGATCCCTTCCGCCAGCCAGTGCTCCACCGCGGCCACCGCTTGCTCCCGCACCTCAGCCATGACCTCTTCTTGCTCGACCGAGAAGTCCTGCAACACGTAGTCAGCGGGATCCATCTTGCCCGGCGGGCGGCCGACGCCCACCCGCAGCCGCGGGAAATCGCGGCTTGCCAGCACCTTGATGATGGACGCCATCCCCTTGTGCCCGCCCGTTCCTCCGTGGGGGCGCAGCCGGATGCGGCCGATGGGCAGGTCTAGGTCGTCGAAGATCACCAGCATGTCCGCGGGCTCGACCTGGTAGAAGCGCGCCACCTGCGCCACCGCCCGCCCGCTCTCGTTCATGAACGTGCGTGGTTTGACCAGGGTCACTCGCTGCTCGTCGACAGAACCGAGGGCCAGCCGGGCCTTGCCCCGTCGTTTGTCGAAGCGTAGGTCATGTGCTTTGGCCAACATGTTCACGATCTGGTAGCCGACGTTGTGCCGGTTCCTGAAGTATTCCCTGCCCGGGTTGCCCAGACCTACGATGAGCTTGAGTGCTGTGATTCTCTCAGCGTCGCCTTCTCCGCTCAGATTGAGTCCTCCCGCTGAGATGGGGAGATAAGGAGAGATTCTCGCTGTCACCTTGTCACCTTGTCACCTTGTCTCAATCAGCCTCGAATGCGGGCCCAGAGCCAGCCCAGGAAATGCTTGAGGGCGAAGAAGAGCCCCACGGCGGCGAAGGCGGCCAGCGTGTATTGGGCTCCCAACACGAAGGCATTCCCGACCTCATCCAAGTTGATCTGGCTGATCAGCCTGTTCAGGTCGAACAGGCCGCCGTTCTCGTCCGCTGTAGTCCCTGCGGGAGCCCCGCCCTCTGTCGGCGTCGGAGTGGGCGTTGGGGTGGGGGGCACGGGGGTGAGGATAATCGGCTGCTCGACGACGACCGTCGGCGTCGGCGGAGGTGGCGTGGGCGTCTCGGTAGGCGTGGGCGAAACCTCCGGCGTGGGCGTCTCCGTGGGCTGTGCGTTGGCCACCAACACCTGGCGCGTGAAGCCCTCGGCGTAGTTGCCGTCGAGTCTCACCACCCGCAGTCGCAAGCTGTAGGTGCCATCGGCCAAGGAGGTGGTGTCCCAGATGCCCAATAGGCCGGCGTTGACCTGTTCAAAATGGGCGTCGCCGATGAATACCCAACCCTCGCCGGGCTCCGCTTTGTAATATAGTTCGTAGCGCTGAAACTGGGGATGCAAGGCCGTGCCGGTGATGGATACCCGCCCTCGCAGCGCGGTGAAGGGCTCCGGCGAGGTAATCACGGCCTGCGCGGCCTGGGGCCGTGGCATGGCGTGGGGCTCAGCCCAGACCGCAGCCGACGGGAAGACAAAGATGAGTATGGCAAGAACAGAAGCGACCTTTCGGTGCATAGACATCCACCCAGAGTTGATAGTTGGCTAGAGTGTAGCACAAGACGACCTCGCGGACAAATGCAAGATGTCGTGGGAAGTCCGCATCTATTCCCACCCTTCGGTGTTCTATTGAGTGGAATCGCAGTGCAAGATCTGTGACTCTGTGGCATCGTCAGAGCATGCATTCCAGATTAGGCAAGAAGGAGGAAGATTATGATCAAAATCGTCACCGATTCTACGTGTGACTTGCCGCCGGAAGTGTTTGAGCAATATGGCATCACCGTGGTGCCCCTGCGCATTCATTTCGGGATGGAGGCTTTCCTTGATGGCGTCAACATCACCAAA
>DFBV01000195.1 GCA_002366755.1 Anaerolineales bacterium UBA3071 | reverse complement strand
CTGATGCGTCCACCGTGAATCAAGTACTTCAGCTCTTTCAGGGTGTACATGCTCTCGCTGGCAGTACCGATACGCTCCATTAAAGCCAGAACCTGCTCTTTCGGCCAACCAGCTTTTAGAGCTCGGGCGGCTGTCTCTACTTGCCATCCCGCTGCGGCAGACAAGGTCTTTGTATCAACGAGGGTAACGTTCGCCTCCGGCACCAGCTTTGCTCCCGCTTGAGCCGCGTTGAACGTGCCACTCAGACCTGAAGTCATGTGAATGGACAGAATGTCTGGGTCGCTGACTGCCAACCGCCGATATATCTCGGCAAAAACCCCCGCCGAGGGCTGCGACGTGATGGGAAGGCTGTCGGTCGCTGCCAGCAGGCGATAGAATTCGTCCGGTTGGATGTCCACGCCTTCGCGGTAGGATTTGCCTTCAAGGGTAACGATGAGAGGCACAATGTGAATGTTCAGTTCGGCTACTTGCTCAGGGGGTAGCCATACGTCTGTTCCACTGTCAGTTACGATTTGCATTTCTGCTCTCCTTTGCGAACCGGTGGCATTCTCAGTTGCCACCGGCATGAATCTCAGATTGGAACTCTTCCAACCGCGACGCACTGGCCCAACCCTTGTCCAGCCCTGCTTATTCTGACCGATCCGTGGTCCAAAGAACGGGGCTCACCTCAGGCACGCGCTACCAGGCCCTTGTCTTGCGCGAGATGAAAGTGACGCGAGGCAAGGGCCTGGCAGATAGAACGAGCCACCAAGCGGCAAAGAAAGATGATAGTTGGGTCTAGGAGGTCCCCTGGCCCCGTCGCAGGAAGGCTGGGATCTCCAGATCGTCGCGGTCGAAGGTGCGCACAGGGAACTCGAACGTCCGTCCTCCAGCGGCCACCTGTTCCGGATGTTCCATCACCCTGAAGCCCGTGGCGATAACAGTGATACGCACTTCCTCATGCATCTCAGGATTGATCACCGCACCGAAGATGATGTTGGCCTGAGGATCCGCAGTGCGGCGGACGATCTCCGCAGCTTCGTGCACCTCGAAGAGGGTGAGATCAGGGCCGCCGGTGACGTTGAACAGGATACCCTGTGCCCCATCAATGGTGACGTCCAGCAGAGTGTTGGTGATGGCCTGCTGGGCTGCTTGCTCTGCCCGGTTCTCGCCGCTGGCTTGTCCAATGGACAGCAGCGCAGCTCCGCCGGCGCTCATGATGGTGCGCACGTCAGCGAAGTCCAAGTTGATGAGTCCTGGCACCGTGATCAGCTCGGAGATGCCTTGTATGCCCTGGCGGAGGACATCATCGGCCACGAGGAAAGCATCCTGGAGGGAAGCCTTCTTATCCACAATCTTGAGTAGCCGATCATTGGGGATCACGATCAGCGTGTCCACGAGAGGCTCCAGCTTCTCCAATCCTTCTTCGGCGATATGGCGGCGCTGGCTACCCTCGAAGGTGAATGGCTTGGTAACGACGCCGATGGTCAGCGCGCCGGCTTCTTTGCTCAGCCTGGCGACGACCGGGCAGGCGCCCGTGCCTGTGCCGCCACCCATACCGGCGGTAATGAAGATCATGTCCGCACCGTCGACCACGGTGGCGATCTCCTCGGTCGATTCCTCGGCAGCCTTCACTCCGACCTCAGGGTCACCGCCCGACCCGAGCCCTTTGGTCATCTTTTCGCCAATGCGGAGGCGCACCGGGGCCTGGCAGAGCATTAGTGCCTGGGCGTCGGTGTTGATAGCCATGAATTCTACGCCCTGGATGCCTTCTTCGATCATACGGTTGACGGCGTTGCAGCCGCCGCCGCCGACCCCCAGCACCTTGATCCTGGCCGGACTATCGGCGAAGACTTGCTGTGTTCTTCTGGCCATTTACCTGCTCCTTTCTTGGCCCTGCTGTACCTGCCATTATAGCTCACTACGCTGCGGCTGTCAACCTGGCAGAAGATTGCGGAGCCAGCGGGAGACGCGATCCCATGGCGAGTCGCCGTCTCTGCGTTCCTCGCCCGTGCGCCACTGGTGTCGCTGCCCCCACAGGAGCAACCCAACGGCAGTGGCGAAGGCTGGACTGGCGAGCTGGCGTGCCAATCCGTGCACGCTGTCGGGCGAACCAATGCGCACGGGCGATTGCAATGTCTTTTGGCTCAGGGCCGTAAGGCCGGGCAACAGTGAGGTGCCGCCGCACAGCACCATGCCGGCTGGCAACATGCCATCGTAACCAGACCGCTTGATCTCTGTTAGGATCAACTCCAGCGTCTCCTCGGCACGGGCGGCGAGGATGTGCGCCAGAATGCGGCGGGGAACGGCGACCATCTTCTGACTGCCAAAACCGGCCACGTGCACCCGTTCTTCGGGTGCGATGCGCTCTGGTAGCACGTGACCGTGACTGATCTTCAGTTCCTCGGCGATCGCGAGCGGCGTTCGCAGTCCAAAGGCCACGTCTCTGGTGAACAGTTTGCCGCCCACATCCCGAACCACGGTATGCCAGAGGCTATCCTCCAGGAAGATGGCGATGTCCGTCGTGCCGCCGCCGATGTCTACCACGACTACTCCCAACTCCCGCTCGGCGGACGTCAGCACAGCTTCGCCCGAAGCCAGTGGCTCGAGAACCAGGTCCTCCACTTCAACACCATAGGCGTGCACGCATTTGACCAAATTGGCGATAGATGAAGAGGCACCGAGCACAATCTGTGCTTCCACCTCCAGGCGGTCACCGTGCATGCCGATCGGGTCTCGTATCCCTGTCTGTTCGTCCACGCTGAAGCGGCGGGGGATGGTGTGGATGATCTCCCGACCGGGCGGCTTGGAGGCTGTGGTGCGTGCGGCGTCCAACGCCTGCTCTATATCGTGCGGGGTGATGCCGCCCGAACTGCGGGAAACAGGCACCACACCCCGGTTGGTCATGGTCGAGATGTGCTTGCCCGAGATACCCACATAGGCATTGCGGATGGGCAGGCCAGCCGCCAATTCGGCCTCTTCCACTGCCTGGGCGATGGACTCACTGGCCTGGGGCACGTTCACCACCATGCCTTTTTCCAGTCCCTGTGTGGCAGCCAGGCCCGTGCCGATCAGGTGCAGTGTCTCTTCCCCCTCATTGTTCTCGACCTCGGCGATGAGGACACAGATCTTGGTTGTTCCGACGTCAATGCCGGCGATGATCTCGCTCATGGATCCCTCGCAAAGCTGGCGTTGTGATACAAGGTTCTGTCGCCGGTCGCCGGATGCAATCCTGGCGGCCCGAGGACCGGCCCTGGAGCTTCCAATCGCTCGTCAGTTGTAGTAGGGTGTGTCGGGAAACCGCAGGTCCACCAACTGCGGATGCCTTCCACGGGCAAGGATGTCTTCCTGCACGCGGTTCAGAACGCGCACCTTGTCCTGCATACGCTCGGCCCGTCCCAGCGCCACGTGCCATCCGTGAGGGCTTTGAAAAAAGAGCCCCCACGTGCGATCGTAGCGAAACTGCGTGACCTCTGGCATGAGGCTCGAGACCAGCAGCATGCCCTCTGCGATATCGGCGTGCAGGTCTCCGTCCGCGTTTGTTGCCAGCCCTTCGTCGTCCATCACGAGGAGGGGCGGGCGCTGAGTGCCCCCTGGCGGCAACGTGACCGCATCGTCGTCAACCCAGCGTTCCCCCTGAGGGCTCCACCACGATATGCGCGGTAGCCGCTCTGTCACCTCAATAGTCACACGGTTGGGGAGCCGGCAGTGTACGACTGCCTGCTTGACATAAGGGTGATCCTGAATCCTCTTGGCGATCTCTCGCGGGGGCAACCAGAAGATGCTCTGCTGGTGTACCGCGCTGGCGTCGTAGATCTGTTCCGCCGATAGCGAGTGGTTTCCCTGGATCTTGGCGCCGTAGACGAAGAAGGCGTAGCTGTTAGAGAGTTGGTAGAGCGCCGCAGCCAGCATGCCCAGCAACAGCACGCTGACAATCTTGGCCCCGCTCCAGTGACTGCCGCGCAGCCGCTGCCCTGCCAGCGGTGCCAAGGGCACACTGATGTCGTAGCGGCGCGTCCTTCGGCGGCGGCTTGGGCGGCTTGGGCGGCTAGGTAGCATCTCTCACTCCTCGCTTCCGCTCTCAGGCGGGCTGTAGGATGTCCGCGATCGCTTCTTGTCCTCGTAGCGTTCCAGCGCAAGCTCTAGGATGTCCGCGATCGCTTCTTCGCCTCCGCTCTCAGGCGGGCTGTAGGACGTCCGCGATCGCTTCTTGTCCTCG
>DFBV01000285.1:1749-6486 GCA_002366755.1 Anaerolineales bacterium UBA3071 | reverse complement strand
GGCCAGCGGCCCATCTTTGGCGTCTCGATGAAAGAGGGCGAGACCCGGGTCGTCTGCACCTCAGATACCCCCGCCCGCCTGACCAACTATGCCCGGCGGGTCATGTGGGAATGTGACCTGCTGATCGTCAATACTCCCACCTTCGACATGATCCTCGAGAACCACATCAACGTACTGGAGGCGATTGAACTCAAAGATCGAGTGGGGGCCAGTAAGATGATCTTGACCTACATCAATCACGGAAACAAACCCCACGACGAGTTGGAAGAGTTCGTGGGCCAGGTCGAAGGAGTGAGCGTGGCCTACGATGGCATGATGCTGGAGGTGTAATCTTGAAGATCCAGTTTCTAGGCACAGGCTCGGCGGAGGGCATCCCGGTCATTGGCTGCGACTGTGCCCATTGTATCAGAGCCAGAGAGGAAGGCGGAAAGCTGACGAAGCGAAGGAACTCTGTTCTCTTCTCTCTGCCGGGTTACGAGTTGTTGCTCGATACCCCACCGGATATCAGAGCGTCGTTGGCCCAAAGTAAGATTCTGCGGATAGATGGCATCTTTCTCACCCATGCCCACTACGATCACACCGGCGGATTGGAAGAGTTCCTTTACTGGAAAAGAGACCTGGACCTCTTCGTCGAGCCGGGTGTGTACGAATCTCTGCGGCGAGAGGAATGGGGCGACACGCTGCCCGACATCGCCTTTCACTGTCCCTTTCACCCAGGGATGGCCGTGCGCTTCGATGGCTTCTTCTTCACCCCTTTCGCCGTCAATCACCCGGTTCCCTGCTTCGGTCTGGCCATCTACGAGAACGATCACAAAACCATCTACACCTCCGATACCCGCAATTGGTTCAGTCACTACGCTTACAGCCTGATGGATGGGGCCGACCTGCTGATCGTCAATACCCCCCACTTTGGTCCACCGCACGAGGATCACATCACCTCACTCGAGGCGGTTGAGTTGAAGGAGCGAATGGGGGTCAACCGTCTGGTCTTGACGCATTGCAACCACCACAACTTGCCCCACGACGAACTAGAAGAGTGGGCCCAAGGGCAGGACGGGGTTGTGATTGCCTACGATGGCTTGGAGATTGAAGTTTGAAATGAGCGAGATAGGGGATCGAGAATGGAAGCAGGCCCGGCGAGCCGCCTTTGCCCAGGACGTCTTGGCCGCCTTCACGCGCCAACCGACCGACCTGTTGCCCTTTGAGGAGGTGCGCCAAAAACTGCAACTGCACAACGTGCGCTACCTGGGTCTTCGGGACATACCCCTGGACCAGATCGTGGGCAGCGTGGGCCGCTACCGGGATTTCACCCGCGCCTTCTTCCCCCGGCAGGGCGGCATACAAGAGCGGTGGCAGCGCATTGACCGGCTGACCACCACTGGCGGTGGCTTGCCCCCTGTGGAACTATACAAGGTCGGCCAGGCCTACTTTGTCCGCGACGGCAACCATCGCGTCTCGGTGGCCCGTCAGCACGACACCCCCTCCATCCAGGCCTACGTCTGGGAGTACGACACCCGCGTCTCGCTGGAACCGGACACCGACGTGGATGGCCTGTTGTGCAAGGCTGCCCATGCCGCATTCCTGGAACACACAAACGTAGACCGCCTCTGCCCCGATATCTACATCGAACTCACCCAAGCGGACGGATACCAAGACCTGCTGTACGAGATCGAAGCTTTCCAACAGAACATCTCCGGAATCGATGAGCGGGGAGTGGCCTTCGACGAGGCGGTGACGGTGTGGTGTGAGATGCAGTACGCTCCCATTGTCCAGATCATCCGCCAGCGGAATATCCTCCAGGAGTTTCCCGGCCGTACGGAGGCCGACGTCTACCTCTGGCTGCGCCGCAACCAGGAGGAGTTGGAAGTGCGCTACGGACACCAGGTCTTGATGGAAGAAGCCGCCTCCGACCTGGCAGAGCGCTTTGGCGAGAAACCCACCCCGGCCCGCCAGATCAAGAAAGCTGTCGGGCGGCTGGCGGAGGGCGTGGGCGAGCTAGGTGGCCGGCTGGTGGAGAGCATCGCCTCAGGTGAAAGGGTGCGAGAGGATGACACAACAGCCGTCGCACTGCTGGCCTCCATCCGTCGCGCTGCCGCGACCACCCCGCCGTACCGCTTCCAGGGGACGACGCGGGACGAGTGGGAAGTGTGGCGATCCGAATTCCGCGAGCAGTTGTGGGACCTGTTGGGCGTGGGCGACCGGCCCTGGCGTCCCTATGGCCCGGGCGATCTGCGGGCCGAGGTCGAGGAACGAATCCGCATTGGCGACGATGACGATGATGGCCTGTGGCGCGAACTCGTATGGCTGTACACCGAAGAAGGCTTGCGCGTGCCCGCCTACCTGTTTCTGCCGGCGGAAGCGGATGGGCCGCGGCCGGCCATCGTTGTCTTCCCCGGGCACGGCGCCATTGCCCAAACGGCTGGCCTGGACCGTTTTCGATCTTCCTACCAGCGGGCCAACGCGCTGGAACTGGCCCGCGCCGGTTTCGTCACACTGACCATGGAACTGCGCGGCTTTGGTATGTTGAGCGCGTTGGGGCATCTGCAGATTGACGCCGCCGCCCGGCTGGTGGGCCGCACCTGGTACGGCCTGCTTGTCCAGGATGGGATGCGCTCTCTGGACTATCTCCTGACCCGCCCGGAAGTGGACCCGACCCGCATCGGCGCAACCGGCATCGGCGCCGGCGGCGCTCTGACGATGTACACGGCGGCCCTGGACGGCCGGCTGAAGGTGGCGTTGGTCAGCAGCTACCTGGGCGAATACGTCGTCACCTCGCTGGACGAGGAACATTGCCCCTGCAACGACATCCCGGGCATCCTGCGCTACGCCGAGATGGGAGACGTGGCTGCCCTCATCGGGCCGCGCCCGGTGATGTTCGTCAACGGCCGGCGCGACCCTTCCACCACGAACGCGGCGCGGGGGAGTTTCGCCATCGTGCAGCAGGTGTACCGGCTGCTGGGCGTGCCCCAGCGCGCCAAACTGATTGAGCCGGAGGAGATGGGACACTACTTTGACAACCAATTAGCCATCGGCTGGTTCCGTCGGTGGTTTGCAAGAAGCCAGGTTCTTCGGAAAAGACCTGGTCTCTAGTCAGCATAAGGAGGAACGACATGTCCGGCAAAATCAACGTTGGACTCATCGGCGCGGGGCGGATCGGGCGGCTCCACGCCGAACACCTGGCCTTTCGCATCCCAGAGGCCAATCTCGTGGCCGTGTCTGACATCATCCTGACGACAGCTCAGAAGTGCGGAGCCGAGTTTGGCATCCCCACGGCCGCCCAGGATCATCGGGTGATCATGGAAAACCCCGACATTGAGGCCGTCATCATCTGCTCCAGCACCGACACCCACTCCCGGATGATCGAAGAAGCGGCCGGGGCCGGCAAACACATCTTCTGTGAGAAGCCGATTGATTTCAACCTGGCCCGCATTGACCGGGCGCTGGCGGCGGTGGAGAAAGCGGGCGTCAAGTTGCAGATTGGCTTCAACCGCCGCTTCGACCCCAACTTCCGGCGCGTCCGGGAACTGGTAGCAGCCGGCAAGATCGGGGAGCCTCATATCCTGCGCATCACCAGCCGCGACCCCGCTCCGCCACCCATCGAATACATCAAGGTCTCCGGCGGCATCTTCCTGGACATGACCATCCACGACTTTGACATGGCCCGCTACCTCATCAGCAGCGAGGTGGAGGAGGTCTATGTCGCCGCCGGCGTGATGGTGGACCCGGCCATCGGCGAGGCCGGCGATGTGGACACGGCGATCATCACCCTGCGCTTCGAGAACGGCGTCATCGGCACGATTGACAACAGCCGTCGGGCGGTCTACGGCTACGACCAGCGGGTCGAGGTGTTTGGCTCCGGTGGTATGGTGACCGTCTCCAACAAGACCCCCGACTCGGCGGTGGTCAACGACGGGCAGGGCGTCCACGGGCCGTTGCCGCTCTACTTTTTCATCGAGCGATACGTGGATTCCTACATCGCGGAGATGAAAGCGTTCATCGAATGTGTCCAGCAGGATAGGACGCCGCCGGTGACCGGGGTTGACGGGCGCATACCGGTCGTGATGGGCTACGCGGCCCGCAAGTCTTACGAGGAGAACCGACCAGTCAGGCTAGGCGAGGTTGATACGGCGTGATGCACGAGGTGACATTCATGCATCACGTTCTACGATTTCTACCGAAAAAGGTCAAAAGCCATCAGCGGATTAAGCAGATGAAGCGGACAAGAATGAAACAAAATCAGCTTGATCCGCTCAATCCGCTGACGATTCCAGGTTTTTTCAGAGGAGTCGTTCTACAGTTCTCGGGAGAATTGCTCTACGCATGTGTGTAGTAGTCAACAAATACCAAGGAGACAGGCATGTCAAACAAAACATTGCCAGCAGGATTACTCGCCACTGACCAGCCGGACCTCTTTTTCGAGGATAACACCGTTGGTCGCCTGAAAAAAGAAGTGTGGGACGCCAGCGACGAAGAGATTGACGCTATCCTGGCCGAGTACGGCATCCCTTCGCCGGTGGAGTGGGGCAAGCCCGGCTCCTACATCCAGACCACCGTGCGCTGGCAGGTCGAGGAGAACCGGCGCAAGAACGACGTCGTCTTCATTCCCATCGGCTGCACTGAGCTACACGGCGCGCACTTGCCCAGCGCGTCCGATACCCTCTACGTCAGCCAGATTCTGGAGGGCGTACGCCGCTACACTGCCAAACGGGGCGCTCCGGTCAACCTGGCCCTGCCGCC
>DFBV01000285.1:1377-1661 GCA_002366755.1 Anaerolineales bacterium UBA3071 | reverse complement strand
GGCTTCCGCAAGCAGATTCTCCTCAACAATCACGGCCATCTGTGGATGCTGGAGTCGGTCATCCAGCAGTTCATGAAGCGGTATCACCTGCCCGGCATCTTCCGCGTGATTGACTGGCACCGGGCCGTGCGCGAGTTCTTCCGCACCGCCGAGAAAGGTGGCAAACTGGACACCAACTTTGTCCACGCCGACGAGTCGGAGACCTCGCTGGGGCTGCTGCTCCACCCAGAGATGGTGGACATGGAATACGCCGTGGACACCGAGGGGAAGAGCTATCTGCCCGA
>DFBV01000285.1:0-1312 GCA_002366755.1 Anaerolineales bacterium UBA3071 | reverse complement strand
GAGACGTTCCCGCCCGGCGTCGTGCCGCCGGTGGAGGAGGTCACGCTCCGCACGGCCGAGGAGATGGAGCCGTACCTGCGCGAGCCGCTGAGCGAGGGGTGGAAACCGGTCTATGGTTTGCCGGTCATCGGCCAGAACACATTGGCGTAGCTCATATCCACATTTTGGGAGGAAGTGAAATGAAAGGCAAAATGAAAGGTGTGACCCTGGTTGCGGATTGGCAGCCTAAGCCCGATTTCAAACTGGGGTCAAAAGACGTTGACGGTCGCCAGACGTACCTGGGCAGCCGGGTATACCGCAATCCCCGGGTCGAGATAAGGGAATATGACATTCCCACCCCTGGGCCGGATGAGGTGCTGCTGCAAGTCAAGGCCTGTGGTATCTGCGGCTCGGACGTGCACATGGCGCAGGCCGACGACGACGGCTACATCTACTATCCAGGGCTGACGGGGTTCCCGTGCATCCTGGGGCACGAACTTGCCGGCGTCGTCGTGGAGGCCGGCGATAGGGCCAGGGATAAACGCACCAACAAGCCGTTCCAGGGAGGCGAGCGGGTCACTACGGAAGAGATGCTGTGGTGCGGGTATTGTAAACCGTGCGCCGACGGCTATCCCAACCATTGTGAGAACCTGGACGAAATCGGGTTCAATCTCAATGGCGCGTTTGCGCAGTACATTGTCCTGCCAGCCAAGGTTCTATGGAGCCTGGAGCCGCTGGCCGATGCCTACCAGGGCGACGACATCTTCCTGGCCGGCAGCCTGGTGGAACCCACCAGCGTGGCCTATAACGCCGTGATTGAGCGCGGCGGCGGCATCCGTCCGGGCGATCGGGTCGTCATCCTGGGCGGCGGGCCGATTGGGATCGCGGCCTGTGCGGTGCTCAAAAAGGCCGGGGCTTCCAAGGTGATCATCTCCGAGCCGCAAGAGGGACGCGCCAAGCTGGCACTGGCAATGGGCGCTGATTTCGCCGTCAACCCACTCGAGGAGAACTTTGTGGAGCGGGTGCTGGAGCTGACCGATGGCATGGGGGCCGATCTCTTTGTGGAAGCGACCGGGCTGCCAGAGATCGTTTACCCGGACATTGAGCGCGTCATCTGGGAAGGCCGCACGTTGAACAGCACCATCGTCGTGACGGCCCGGGCGGAGGCTAAGATGCCGGTCGCCGGCGAGGTGTTGCAGGTGCGGCGCGCGCACATCGTCGGCGCCCAGGGCCATTCCGGGCACGGCACGTTCCCCAGGGTAATCGAGTGCATGGCCAGCGGTATGGACATGACGCCTATGATCACCAAGAAGATCGGCCTGGAGGAAGTGCC
>DFBV01000024.1:1097-5140 GCA_002366755.1 Anaerolineales bacterium UBA3071 | reverse complement strand
ACCGCAGCCGAAGAAGTCAAGAACCCGGGTCGCAACATCCCCATTGCCATTATGACCACACTCTGCATCTGCATTGTGGTCTACTGTGCTGTGGCCTTCGTCTCCCTGGGTGTTGTCTCGGTCGAAACGCTGAAGAACTCCTCGGCCCCGCTGGCACAGGCGGCCTCGCATTTCTTGGGCCGGTTCGGCGCGCCGCTGATGGGATTGGCCGGGCTGGTGGCCACCCTCTCCTCGCTGAACACGGCCATGATCAGCTCCACTCGCATTGCTCTGGCCTTGAGCCGCGATGGCTACCTGCCGTCTTTTCTTGCGCGGGTTCATCCCCGCCTCAAGACGCCGCTGCCGGCCATTTTGCTCAGTGGAGGCCTGATCGCAGCGTGCGCCGCTACCGGCCGAGAGGTGTTCCTGAGCTATGTCGCCAACTTTGGCTACCTATACCTGTTGGTCTTCGCCAACCTGGCCCTCGTCTGGCTGCGGCGCAAGTTCCCGGAGCAAAAGCGCCCCTTCAAGGTGCCTTTCTATCCGGCTCTGCCCATCGTCGCCGCCGGCACCTGCGTGCTGATGGGAGCATTCATCGAGCCGGAGGCCCTGGCCTTGGGCGGCGGGCTGTTGGCGTTAGGACTGATTGTCTACCAGTTGCGCCGGCCGGTGAGCCGGGCGGTGGAGGTGGCGGTTCAGACAGTGGAAGCGGCCCGACACGAAATTCTGGTGCCGGTGGCTAACCCTCTGACCGCCGAGAGCCTCATCAAGATGGCCGTCATCCTGGGCCGGGCGAGGGAGGACTCCACACTGGCCGCTCTGTCTGTGGTCAAGATACCAGAAACGACCCCGCTGGAGTTGGCGCAGGATTTCCTCGATAGACGAGAGAACAGGCGCAAAGCACTGCTCAAACGGGTGGCGGACTACGCCCATGAACAGGGTGTGCCGGCGCGCACTCTGCTGCGGGCGACGCGCGGTATCTCGTCTGGCATCCTGGGTGTGGCCGAGGCCCGGAGTGGCGTGGGGCTGATCTTGATGGGATGGCGCGGCCAGCTAACAACGCAGCGGGTGGCGGGAAGCGTGGTCAAGGATGTGGTCTACGGCGCGAAGTGCGACGTGGCCGTGCTGCGCAACAGAGGGGTGGGGGAGGGAGACATCAAACAGGTGCTCGTCCCCATCGGCGGCGGCCCACATGCACGTTTGGCCCTGCGGTTGGCCTGGGACATTGCCGGAGCAGGGGGAGGCTCTCTGACAGCGTTGCGCATTCTCCCCGAAGCAGGCAAGGTAGATATGAAAACGGAAATGGACGTCCTGCACCAGTTAGTCGAGGACGTGCTAGGGGAGATTCCTGAAGAGGTAACCTTCAGCCTGAGGCGCAACAACTCCATCGTGGAGGGTATCCTGGCGGAGTCTGCCCAAGTAGCAGATCGGGCGAGCTACGATCTGATTGCCATCGGGGCCTCGGAGGAATGGTTCCTGAAGGATCGACTCTTCGGGTCCATCCCCGATCGGGTGGCGGATGGGGCGGACTGCTCGGTACTCATGGTGCGCAGGTACGAACCGGCCCCCGTCTCCTGGCTGCGGAGGACCGCTGACAAGATAGGCAAACCCAGAGGATTCACACAGTCCCCCGATCAAGTTTCGTAGACAGCCCCGCCACCTGCTCCCCTCTCCTCGGCCTCGAGCAACGCGTCCAGCCAGGGCCCCAGGGCCGCAGTATCGCTGATCTGATCCAGGCAGCAATCAAATCCTTCAGCACAATCTCCAAGGAGACATATCGGGCGACTGGGCCACTTTGAGAAGCGCATCCACCACCCGCCGATGAGGAGCATCCGCCACCTTTGCCCCCTCAGCCAGGGCGACAGCGGCCAGGAAGAGGTTCCGCGCGAATGATGTGAGAACAGGGTTGACAATCGCGCCGATATGGGCTATCTTCTGACCAACACTGCATGATAGATAGAGAGGAACCCCTAGTGCCTCCCGACTTCCTGGCCGTAGGCCACGCGACCAAAGATGTGCACCCCGGCGGCTACCGTATCGGCGGCACCGTCACCTACGCGGCGATCACCGCTGCCCAACTAGGCCAACGGCCCGCGGTGCTCACCCGTGCGGCGCCAGATCTGCCGCTGGCGGAGTTGTTGCCTGGCGTCGAAGTCCTGTGTCTCCCTTCCCCTGTGACCACGACCTTCGAAAACGTGTACGGTCCCCAGGGCCGGCAGCAGGTCATCCACGCGGTGGCTGGATCACTGCGTCGTACCGACGTGCCGAGAGATTGGCAGAGGATTCCCGTCGTGCTGCTGGGGCCGCTGGCGCAGGAGATAGAGCCAGACATGGTCACCCGCTTTGATGGGATGGTCGGGGTGACGCCGCAAGGATGGATGCGGCAGTGGGACGACGCCGGGCGGGTAAGCTCCCGTCCATGGGATTGCGCCGTGCACCTGCTTCCCTCCGCCGATGTGCTGGTGCTGAGCGAGGAGGACATGGGAGGTGACTTGCTGCAACTGCAAGAGTACGTCCGGCTGTGCAGAATCGTCGTCCTCACCACCGGTTGGAAAGGGGCGACGGTGTTTGTCGAGGGCAAGAGGTACGAGGTGCCTCCGCGTGTCACCCACGAGGTGGACCCCACCGGCGCAGGCGACGTCTTCACGGCTGCTTTCCTGATCCGTCTCGATGAGACCGGCGATCCGCTGCGGGCCGCCCGCTTCGCCAACATTGTAGCTTCCTTTTCGGTGGAGCAGGTTGGCACGCGAGGCATCCCCACCCGAGCGCAGGTCGAACGGTGGCTCCTGGCGAATAGCTGATGGCCGACGAGGGAGAGTTCGGCTGGTCCAAGGAGGGACTTCGCCCTATTCCACTGGACGGACTGCAGAGCTAACGCTGCTATGCGTGCTGTTCCACCGTATCCAGAAACTCCTCTACCTCAGGGATGGCCAACAGTTTGGCCTTGAAGAACTCATTGACCAACTGCTCTAGCTTGGCCCGTGAATCCCCGATCAACGCGTCCCAGTCATCGCCCAGCTCTGACCAGCCGGTGATCTCATCGCGCAGGCGGATCAGCGCCATCACGATGTCCGTCTCATGTGGGCCCTCGCAGCATGCAACCACGTTTCGGATCAGTTCGCCGGTCTGTTGCACCAGCGTCTCTCGGCCGATCGTTGAGTCGGGCTGCCCCGCGTCGTCTATCGTATCCAGCAGTGACCAAACCTGGTAGAGCAGTGCCGCAGGCTCGTCAAACAGCTCGCGGATCAGTGCAGCGGGTTGGTGGCGGCCAGTCAGCCGGAAGATATTGTACAACCGCTTGGCTGTCTTGCCGTAGTTGATGGGCTTGTGGGTGTACTTGTAGACCTCACCGCTGATCTGCCGCACGTACTCATCAAGCGCTCGGGGTGAGACCTGCTGTGCCAGTTTGGTGAACAGCGGCAGCGACTCCGCTTCCAGATAGACTTCCTGGAAGTAGGGATCAATGAAGCCGTCCAACGGTATGATCGAGCCATCGGGCGCTTCCCAGGTCACGTCCAGCATGTTGCTGGCGTTGACGACGCGTCCCCGTTCCGGTTCGGCGATGACCCAGTCCATCTTGCACCAGCCGGGGTCAAGGCAGCCGTACTCCCATCCCACCTCCCACGGTTCGCCCGAGGCGCGGAACACTTGCATCTTACCTGCCTGCACTTCGTCGGGGGTCCAGGTGATGGACGATTCAGACTTGATGCGCTTGCCATCTTTGACGACCTCAGCCTTCCAGGTGCCGAACCTGACCTCGATCAACTGATAGTTGGGGCCTTCGAGTTTGTCCAACGCTTTGTCGCGCATCAGGTCGGCCAAGATACGACAGGCCTCCTCGCGCGTCTCCGCCTTAATGTTGACACGCTCGAAGTAGTCGGCATCGCCGGGGTAGCGCTGGATCACGCCTTGGGCCGCGCTGCCAGCCAGGCTGATGGCGGTCTCCACGTTAGGCAGATCGGGCAACTGGACGATGTCAGCCATGTGGCGATAGCGGTCGAGCGTGGCCTTGTCGAAATCGAGCAGCGAGATCTCATGCCCGTAGATGCCGGCCTCTTCGTCTA
>DFBV01000024.1:0-928 GCA_002366755.1 Anaerolineales bacterium UBA3071 | reverse complement strand
TCACTACGAGCAGAATCGCTAGCGTCCAGCTTCGCTGTCTATGGGGGCGATGCCCAACCGCTGGTGTTCGATGGACACGCAGCGGTTCATGACCACGGTCAGTCCGGCGGCCTCGGCTCGCTTTGCCGCCTGCGCGTGCATGACGCCCAACTGCATCCACACAACTTTGGCCCCGATCTCGATGGCCTGTTCCACGATGAGCGGCACGTGCTCGGAGCGGCGAAAGATGTCCACCATGTCCACAGGGTCGGGAATGGATTTGAGGTCGGGGTAGCTCTTCAGACCCAGCACCTCGTCCACGATGGGATTGACGGGGATGACCATGTAGCCTTGGGCGATAAGATAGCGGGCCACGCCGTTGCTGGGCCGCTCCAGCTTGGGCGAAAGGCCGACCACAGCAATCGTACGGGTCTCCTCCAGCAATTGTCGCATCTCAGCGTCGGTCACTGCTCCGTCTCTTTGTTCTCGCTGGGAGTATTGCTCGATGAACAGAAATGTGGTAAGATGGGGATAGGCCAACTCCACAGGCAAAGCGGGGCCCAGGATGTGGATCGGATCGGCTCACCGGGCGCCCGCTGCAGCGGGGATGGATGGGAGTCGAACCCACCAGGGCTGCTTTCGCAGCACCCCCCAACGGTTTTGAAGACCGCGGAGCCCACCGGGACTCAACCACCCCCGAAGTGGCTTTATCATACCCGCTTTTGTGCCGTTGGTCAAATCGAGAGGGAGCATCCCCTGTGCGCAAACGCACGGAAGGTGACCACATGAGCAGCTTCTTCAGATTCGCGACGACGCGCTGCCGCCGCTTGCTGAGCTCCGCGCTGCTGAGCTTGCTCGTTCTGAGCGGATGCCAGGGCAGGATCGCGGCCACGCCCATCGTCATCGCCCAACCTCCGACCGCCATGCCTTCGGCGACTGCCACCCGCCG
>DFBV01000038.1:7827-9764 GCA_002366755.1 Anaerolineales bacterium UBA3071 | reverse complement strand
TCCAGGGCGGCCTCCCAGTCTGCCCTGGGCAGTTCACCCTCGGCCTCCGCCTTTTCCAGCCACATCAGATCCTCTATTCTCACCACCGCAGCCATGGGCTGGCCCCGTCGCTCCAGGATGAACCGTTCGCCCCCGTATCTGGCCCGCCCCATCAGCTCCGGCAATCGCCGCCGCGCCTCCGAAGCCAGTATCCGCTCTGCCATGTCTCCCCCCCTACAGGTACAAGTTGTACGATTAGTACCATTATACTTGAAGCAGGACATGTCGTCAAATCCGAAGTCTGTGTGGGATCGGAAACCTGTCAGGCCTAGCTTCAGACGCGACGAGAGGGGAAGGCGCGAACCCTCCCCTCTCGCGGTGTAGATTCGTCCCTCTGACCCCTCTCCCCTTCCGCGCGTGCAGCGTGACAGACACGGAGACAGGGAGACAAGGGGACAAGGAGAAGGGAAAGTCACCGTGTCTCCTTGTCTCCCCCTCTCCCCCTCTCCCTTGCTCCCCCTCTCCCCCGCAGGAAGAGGCGGAACACAGTACGACGTCAGTGAAGTTACTTCAAGATGGCCGGCAGATACAGTCTATGCTCCAACGCGGCTGGCATACCGAAGCCGTACCAGAAGCCGCCGCCGAGCCGGTAGTTGGCGCTGGATGCCGCTCCGGGCGCGCCCTGGCCGCTGGTGCCGCTGAGAACGAAGTGAGGCGAGTGCGACGTGCCCCCGCCGCCGGTGACCACGTTCCACGTCAGGTCGTAGTTAGGCGAGCCTTGAGCTAACACGGCGCCGCCCAGGATCAGACAGCACAGCAACGCAACCAGCACCACCCCGCCTCTCCACGCAGACCTGAAAGCAAGGCCAGAGAGGTCCGAACGGGCACTGCTCCTCTGCGCCCCTGCTTCCCTGCTCCCTTGCGACCTTGCGCCTGTGCGTCCCTGCTCCCTTGTCAATTCATCTTTCTTCATCCATCACCTCCTACAGCCTGCTGATGCTGTCGTCGTCGGCGTTGACTACCCACATATCCGAGCCATCGAAGGTGATGCCCCGCGGCCCTGCTCCCACGTCATAGGTGCCGATGACCGCACCGTCGCGGACCCGCAGCTTGGTGACCGTGTCATCGCTGTGATTGGTCACCCACATGTGGAAGCCATCGAAAGCGAGGAAGCGCGGTTCCTGTCCCACGGGGAAGATACCCAACACCTGCCCATTGCTGGCGCGGATCTTGGTCACGTTGTGGGAACCGGCGTTGGTCACCCACATGTTGGCCCCGTCGAAAGCGATGCCCACCGGGTTGCTGCCCACGTTGACCGTACGCACCAGAGAGCCATCGCGGCGCAGCACGCTGACGGTGTTGCTATCGTGGTTGGTGACCCAGACGTGTGTGCCGTCGAATCTGCAGATGCGCGGGCTCTGTCCCACGGGAAAGGTGCCCGCTGTGGCGCCGGTGGCGGCTATCAGCCGGGTCACACTGTTGCTGCCATCGTTGACCACCCACATGTAGCGGCCATCGAAGCATACGTCGTTGGGGTGCGAACCGACGGGGATGGGAGCGCCGAGCGGTGCCCCAGTGGAGGCGACCAGGCGAGTGACGGTGTTGTCACCCCGATTGGCCACCCACAGCCGGCCCCCATCGAAGGCCATGCCCACGGGGTCAGTTCCCACCGGGTAATTGGCGACAAACGTGCCGTCTGCGACCCGCCGGCGGGTGACGGTATTGCTCATGCTGTTGGTGACCCACAGGCTGGCGCTATCGAAGAGGATGCCTTTGGGCTGGCCACCGACGGCGAAGGTGACACCAGCCTGGTTGACCTCGTACCAGCGGTGCAGGGCCACCCGTTTCAGGTTGGTGTTGAAGAGGATGGGGCCGTTCACGGCCAGAGCGTGGCCTTCCTGGCTGCTGAAGTAGCCGCCAAACCCCGCCTGGCTGGAGCCGAGCATCCCCACGCCCTC
>DFBV01000038.1:0-7737 GCA_002366755.1 Anaerolineales bacterium UBA3071 | reverse complement strand
CGCTGCCGCGGCGTCATCTCGCCGTCAGCGTCCACCTCGATGCCAAACCAGACGTTGCTCAGGTCGGCTACGCCCAGGGGTGGATCCACCTCCAGCACGGTGGTGAACAGCCCACCGCTGTCGGTCTGCACGGCGCAAACCTGCTGCCAGATCGGTGTGCCGCCGATGGGCTGCTCGTAGACGCGGAAGGTGATATTCCGCGTCTGGTTGGCGATGGGATTGCCAAGGTTGTCGGTCAGCCGCCCCTGGTAGGTCATGGGGTAGGCGACCTGCAAGGCGGCCGCGTTGCGTCCAGCAGGCTGCGCGCCGACGGTGCTAACCACCAGCAGTGCGGTCAGCAAGGCCACCACGGCCATGGACAGGACAAGCAGAGCGATGTTTCGGGTTTTCATTCTAAAGTCTCCTTTCAAGTGTTTGGATTGCACCACGCATCACGTTTCACGCTTCACGTACGCTACCCCTTCACCGTCAAGGGCAGGTAGATCTGATACGGCCAGACGATGGTCACCGAGGCCCTGGCGGTCACTCTTTCGCTCTGTGCCAGGATGACGTCCCGGTACGTCCCAGCCTGCATGCTGGCGGTGAAGACCCCATTGGCGTCAATCGTCCCCGCCTGGGGGTCCCTCACCGACCAGGCAGTACTGGGGTTGGACATCTCGTTGCCGTGGGCGTCCCAGGCAGTGGCCCGGAACTGAATGGTCCCTTGGGACAGCACCTTTGCGTCAGCGGGTGCGACCTCTAGCCTGACGACTGCACCGGGCTGGACCAGAAAGCTGCGGGCGGTGGCGTCGGTCAACCCCTCAGCGTCCCGCACCTCGGCACGGACGGTGTGATCACCGGCCATCGTGTAAGCGTGGGTAGCCCCTGGCGGGGCGCTGAAGTCAGTGTCCCACTCTCCGTCGTCCTCCCAGTCCCAACGCACCTGGAGGCTGCCCGGGGTCTCGGCGTCGGAGGACCCTGAGGCGTCCAAGGTGAAGACGGTACCGGCCGTACCGGACAGGGGAGTGACGGTCAGGGTGGCGGTGGGCGGCGTGTTGCCGCTGGCGGACCGCACGGTGATGGCATGGGAGACGGTGTCGGTATACCACGTCAGGTCTCGTACCTCTAGGGTGACGGTGTAGACCCCTGGCAAGTTGATAGTCTTGGTGATGCACTTACCGAGACTCCAGTTGGTATCCCAGGAACCGTCGCTGGTCCAATCCCAGCGCACCGCCAGCGCGCCGCGAGGGGTGAGGTTGTCGGAGCTGCGCCAACCGTTGAAGGTGAAGGTGGTGCCGGGCCAGCCGACGCTGGGGTCGCGGGTGAAGCGGGCGGTAGGTGGTTCCAGGTCCAGCGCGCCCAGGCGGGCGTAGACGTCTCCAGCTTTGTTGCGGCGGGTATCCCACCAGACCACCATGCCCTGTACGTGGTCGGGGTCGTAGGCCAACCTGGGGTACTGCTGGCCGCCTGGGTAGCGGAAGAAGGGGAGAGCGCCGGTGGCCAGGCTGCCGTCGGCCTGTAGCCACCGCCCGTAGAGATCGTAGCTGCTGGTGCCGTCCTGGTACTCGGACCAGATGACGGAGTAACGGGTGGCTGCGGGCACGTAGACAACGTCTGGCGCAGACTGATCCGCACCGGCGGGCTGAGCCCGGATGACGATCTCATCACCAACCTTCACGCTAGGAACCATCCGTTGGCCGTGGATGTCCGCCTCCTTGGTGCCCACGAGGTACTCGTAGACCACCAGGTACTCGCCTGCATCGGCGTTGTAGGCAACGGCCGGGCGGTGGCGGGAGATAGTGTCTGCATCACCGGCGATCGGGAACGAGGGAATCGGAAAGACGCCGCCCTCGACGACCACCAGACTCCCGTAGATGCGGGTGTTGGTCGGCCACTCCTCTTCCCAGACGACCACGAACGCCTGGCGGAGCGCGTCGAAGGCCACATCCGGCCGGCTTTGAGGGTTGCCGGGCCAGACGGCGATCGGCTGCGCCGTGGGCTTGCCCTGTTCGGTGGGAGCCGCGTAAATCTTCCCCTCGCTCTCCCACACCAGCAGGAAGAGGTCGTTCAGCTCGTCGTAGGCCAGACGGGGATTGTCGCCGCCCTCGGTACCCACCAGCAGCCCCCCGGTGTAGGCTGCGCCGGTCGGCAGCATGTTGTGGACGCCAAGCATATTGGCCTCGTCATCTCTCCAGAACACCAGACAGTTGCCATTGCTCTTGCAGCCCACATCGGGACGCAGGTTGACGTGCTCATCGTTGGCGATGACCCAAGGCTCCGTCAGTGGCTGCCCTGCGGCCGAGAGACGTCGGCCGTAGATGGCCCCCGACCCATCCTGCCAGACGGCCACGTACTCACCGGTGGCACCGTTGTAGGTGATGGCCGGGGCCTCCTGTGCACCGGGTTGGGCGGAGATGGCGAACTGGTACCACACCAACGACCCCGTCCAGGCCACCCGTTGGCCGTAGATGTCGTAGCCGCCCCGCGTGTCCTCCCAGGCAATGAAGTAGAGATCAGGGCCCTGGCTGGCGGCGATGGCCGGCCTCCTCTGGTCGCCGTCGGCTGTGCTGATGGCAAAGTTGCTGCCGGCCAGGTTGGCGTCGGCCAGGAGCCGCTGCGCGTACACATTCCACCCGCTGACGCTCGTCTCCCGGCCGTCATCCCACACCACCAGGAACTGGCCGGTGGAGGGGGAGCGAGCGATGGCTGGGTAGAATTGGTTGGCGTTGGCAGTGCAGATGGGGAAGTCGTCGCCGTCGAAGGAATTGTCGGCCCCGGCCAGCACGACCCGCCCGTAGATGTTGGACTCGCCGGGCACGCGGCGGTCGGGCCAGACGACGACGTAGGCTCCCCAGGCGGCAGCAGCCACGTCTGGGTCGCCGGACTGGGCCTGGTCTGCGATGGTGTACTCGGCCCCGACTGGGGCACCGAACGCCTGTACCCGCCGGCCGTGGATCTCGGCTGGATCGTCCTCGTCGTATTGGAAGACGACCAGATACTCGTTGGCGGTGGCGTTGTAGGCCACGGCTGGCCTCTGGCGGAGCACGCCATCCTCGTGGGCGATAGGGAACACCGGTTCCACCGTCCCATTGTCCCGCACGAAACGCCCGCAGACGTCCACGGAGTCATCGAACTGGGGGCCTTGCCAGACGACCAGGTAATTGCTGCCGTCGAAGTCCAGGTCCGGGTGCTCCTGGTTGCCGGGGCCGGTGTAGACGGCGAAGTTCACCTCAGGGTCGGTCTCGATCTCCGGCGTGCTGGGGTTGTCCAACAGCGTGCCGTCGGCATCCACCAGTTGGCCGTAGATGTCGTAGTCGTTGCCGTTGCGGTAGTCCTCCCACACCACCAGGTAGGAGTCGGCGCTGAGAGAATAGGCGGCAGCAGGCCAGTACTTGCCGTAGCAGGTGATGCTAATGGGGAAGTTCTCCCCCTGGGGCAGGCCCTGCCAGTCGTAGCGCTGGCCGTAGATGTTCCCCTCGTGGCTCCAGACGACCAAGAACTCCTGGGCGTGGCTGTTGTAGGCCACGGCAGCCTCATGATCGTCATACTCAAAGGTGGACAGAAGAACGTCGCCGCCGCGCCCTCCGCCCTGGGCGGCGACCAGGGCAACCCCACCGGCCAAAAGCATCACCAGAGCGGCGATGAAACCGGATGCTACTCTTCTGTTCATTTTCCCCTCCCGACTCTCGCACTGGATATTTCGATCTGCCTACTGTATCGTCAGCTTGTCAGACGGCTCTCGTTAGCCCCGAAGGGGCTTGGCCCTCTTAGCGCGGGGCTTCTAGCCCCGCCTTCCTTGCGCCAACCAAGATGGTTATTCCTTGCAGAACTTGGGTTGTTTGGGGTAAAGCCTCGGCCAGTTGCAGACAGAGCTTCAGCGCCCGTCTCGGGCGCGTCCGTTGCGGACTCTGGCGTACGAAAGGCGGCCCGAGACGGGCCTTGGAGCAAGAATTACCCCAGGAACTTCTGAAAAGCACCACTAGCCGGATGGATTCGGCACTTGCTCCATAGGGACGAAAGGCGTCACTGCTCGACCACCACGGCGCGGATCATGTAGTCGCTGGGCCGCTGCTCCCAGTAGGCGCCGTCCACTTCGTAGCTGCGCCCATCGGCCGGGGAGTTGGTGTCCACTCCCAGGGTGGGGCGCCAGTCTTCCAGATGCAAGAAGCCCAGGTGGAAGTCGCCGCTGACGATGATGTTGTAAGACGACAGGTCCACGTCGTTCCACCCCTCTTGGGTTGTGTTGGCGGTGAAGGGGGTGATCAGGTCGTTGTGGGTGGCGTCCCAGACGTGCACCTGCACCGGGCGGGGGTCCTGCAGGAACAACCGAGCCCGCACAACCCTGAACGAGCCGGAAGGCGGGGTGAAGCGGGTGGCGAACCCCTTGCCGATCTCGTAGGAGGCGGTCGTGTCCAGCGTCCCGTCGTCGTAGGCCAGCTCCGTCTCGGCGGCCGCCGGGTAGTTATTGAGCATGAGGGGCAGGTAGAGCTTGCGCACAGGCAGCCAGATGCGGATGCGCATCTGGTCAGCAGTGCGGTCGTGCGGTTGACGGTAGAGGGTGATGGTGGTGTTGGTCAGATTATCCCAGTTCGCTCCGTAGAACTTGTTGAGGACCTCAAAACCTCCCGCAAAGCGGGAGTTGAGCCCCAGGCCACCGGGCGTCGTGTCCCTGATCGAGGTATGGACAACGTAGGTGTTCGGGTTTCCTCTCAGGCCGTGGGTCAGCGTCACCCTGGTGCCAGCGTTAATGTCCACCCAGCCGCTGTCGTAGTCGGGCGGGTCGTCGGGAAGCGAGATGTAGACGCGGACCTGTTGCGCAAAGAGATCAAGCGGGAAGCGAAAAACGCTGACCGTTGAATCGGTGACGTTCTGGAAGTGGGCTCCGAACATGTCGTTGAGAACGGCGAGGCCACCGCAGGCGCGATGGTTGATCCCCACGGTGCCGCTGAACTTCATGCCAACCACGTAATCGTCGGGGTTTCCGCCGACGTCATGGGTGAGCGTCACCACCTGGCCGAGGGTGGTGTCCACCCAGTCGCTGTCGTACTCGGGCGGGTCGGGTATCCAGATGCGGACGCGTATCTGGGCGGCAAAGACGTCGTTCCGGTACCGAAAGACGGTGATCATCGTATCGGTCAGGTTCTGCCAGGCCACCCCATGGAACTGACCGCCGACTTCCATGCCCCCGTAGGCCCGACGGTGAACGCCCAGGCCGCCCGGCCTGGTGTCCTGGCACCACAGGTCCACGGCGTACCCAGCCGGGTCTCCACCCAGGTTGTGGGTGAGCGTCATCGGCTGACCCGGGTTGATGTCCAGCCAGCCGCTGTCCCAGTAGTTGGCGTTGGCACGGAGGCCTCTCTCGACTGCAGGACGGAGGTCGAGCAAAGCCGGTTCCTGCTGAGACGGGCTGGCTGCCGCGTTGGCGGCTATCAGGAGCAAGACCAGCAGAACAAGGGCCGCCACTACGGGTATCAGGATCAGTGCTCGTCTGTCTCTCATCGCATTTTATCCTTGCTAAGAACTTGATTCCGTGATGCGTGAGACGTGACGATCCCGCCTCACGCATCACGGGGCACGCATCACGCAGGCTACCCTTTCACTATCAGCGGCAGGTAGAGAGGTCGCCCCGCCGCTCCCACACGGACGCTGCGCGCTTCGGGCCCGTACTGGCTGTCGGCCACCGTCACCACCGCTTCCACAGTGTAGGTGTCACCGGCCTGGCCGGCAGTAGACCAGATGAAGTCCGCCGTGCCCTCGCCACCTGCGCCGACGGCAACGGTCTGCGGCCCCAGCTCGGCGATGGGCCACAGGTCGCCATCGTAGATGGTCAGGCTCACCTCGGCCGAGACGGGTGCAGAGCGGAAGTTGGCGAAGGTGACAGCGATGGGCACATCCTCGCCAAGAGCGACGGTCTCCGGCGCCGCCAGTTCCGTGATGCTGCCACCGACCACAGCGACGCTGGACATGGCCTGGGCCAGCGACTCCCCGCTCTGCCAGATGGTCAGGGCGACGCTGTACCGTCCCTCGTCCAGCGGATCGGTCCAGGCGAAGGGGAGCGTGCGCTCTCCTCCCGCGGGCACGGCGAAGGGTGTGCTGAGCTTGGTGCCCGCGCTCTGGCCGTAGAGGTCCGAAAAGGTGAGCGCTGCGCGCACCGTCTCCGTCACCGCGCCGACGTTGGCGACGCGGAAGGTAGTGCTGATCGGCTGACCGGGAGCCACCCAGGAGGAGAGCGGAGCGAAGTCGGTGATGGCCAGCGGCATCGCTGTTTCGTAGGTGATGGTGACCTCCAGCGATTGATAGAGGGTGGCCTGGTCGCTCACGGCATCGTACACCACCGGCACCAGCGTCACGCGGGCCAGTTGGCAACTGTCGTGCGGGCTGAGGTCCACGTTGTAGAGCTGGCTGGGGTAGACGCCCATGGAGTCAGGGGTTTCGACGTAGCCGCACGGTCCCGCGCCCTCATACTCGATGCAGGGCTGGAACATGGGGATGTTCAGAGTGCCCAGGTCGGTTTCGCCATGCGGTGTCACCGTCACTCCGGTGACCGTGGCCGTCGGGGGCAAGGCGAACTGGAGCTCAGCCGCGGGCAGCACCGGCCCGTCGTCACCCTTGCTCAGCACCATGCCCTCGACCTCCACCAGGTGGAACCCCTCCACGGTGGTGCTGATGCTGTAGTTCGAACCATCAATGGTGGCTGTGCGCTGGTAGGTATCCAGAGCGATGGCCTGCGGCGCCGCCAAGGGCAGTTCGCCTGCCGCCTGTTCCTGCACATCCAGGCTCTGAACAACGTCGCCCTGGCCTGGGATGCGCATCCAGGGCAGGCCAAAGAAGGTGTATTCCATGACCGTCTTTCTTTCCGCAGTGCTCCAGCCATAGATAGCATCGAAGTCAGCTTTGGCCTTGCGGAGAGCCACGCCCAGCGGCTGGCTCTCGCCGCTGCCGGGGATAGCCTCCAGCCAAAAGTCGTTGGCCAACTGCTCGCCATAGGCGACCGAGTTCGGGCCCCAGTCGCTATACGCCAGGCCGCCCGAGGCGATGACCCCGGAAGCCCCGTGATGTATCAGCGAGTAGACGAAGCCCTCGTCCCACGAAGGGGCCAGGCTCAAGCCGACGCGGCAAGCATGGATGTGGAAGAAGGGCTGGCTGTGGCGGATGCAGTTCCCGCAGTCCGCCTCTCCATCGTCCACTTCGTCGGCGACGATGTCCGGGCCTGACAAACAGATGTACATATTCGAGCCGTGATCCAGGAACTGAAAGGCAGCAAACCCATGGGCCATGGTATCCCAGGCATCGTCCAGGTCGAAGTCATCCGTCTCAGTGGTTACAGGGATCTCGGCATCGTTGAGGATATTGAAGCCGCGGCGATCGCGCAGAGCGTTGACCAGGTCGTTGTCTGCGCCAGGCAACATGACGTCGCGAATGTGACCGTTCTCGGCGCGGCTGAGAACCACCGCGTTACCACTGCTCACATCGGGGCCTTCACTGGAATTACGGAGCAAGCGCTGCATGTCCTGGGCAGATGCACCCACAATTCGTCCCGTGGCCAGCCTGGTCTCGCCCCGCTGCCAATCCGTCTTCCCACCCGAGAGGGACTGAGCTGCGTAGAAGCCATCGGTGAAGAAGTAGTTATTGTTGACCAACTGGTTGAGCACCGGGTGATCATTCTCCACGTCCCTGTAGAGTTCTTCATCACCGGTTGGGTCGTAGTGACGGTAGCGGGGGATCATGTCGTCGTCGCCCACGATGAGCAGGTAGTTC
>DFBV01000001.1:10339-11000 GCA_002366755.1 Anaerolineales bacterium UBA3071 | reverse complement strand
AGCCGCGAGCTGTGAGCACGGGGTTGAACCCCGGTGCTGAGAGAGCAAAGCCCCTCTGGGGCTGGTTCTGAGCCTGCAAGGCTTTGTCCTTTCAGCCCGACGGCTTCAGCCTCGGGCCTGCCTTGCCACAGAGGCACAGAGGGCACGGAGGTTTTGAGGTATCTCTCAAGGAATCTATGCTTCTTGCGTTTGCTGCTGAACAATTTTGAATGCCACCTTGGTTTTTCCTCTGTGTACTCCGTGCCTCTGTGGCTAAATGACCTTTTTCGGAGGAGTCAGCAATGAAATCGAAACCTGACTGTCTGCACTGTTCGCTGAAGCAGGCGCTTTCTGCCGCCCGCGCTGCGGGCGCGGATGAACCAGCGCAGCTCCAGAGCGTGCGCGCGGCGATGGAAGCGATGCGCGACTTCAGCCTGGACTCCACCCCCGCCCACAACTCCACGCTGGCGCTGTGGGCTGCGCACGAGGCACTGGGGAACGACGATCCCTTCGCCGCCCAGAAGCGGCAGTACAACGAGCTGGCCTTGCGGATGTATCCTCGCCTGAAAGCGCTGGTGGTCGAGGCGAAAGACCGGTTGGAGGCCGCGGTCAAGGTTGCCGTGGCGGGGAACGTCATTGACCTGGGCATCCTGGGACGGCTCTCGGGGCACGATGTGGACAT
>DFBV01000001.1:9421-10266 GCA_002366755.1 Anaerolineales bacterium UBA3071 | reverse complement strand
TCGTCTTCGATAAGGTGCTGGTGGAGGAGGTTGCTGCGGCTGGCGCGGAGGTCGTCTTCGCCGTGAAGAGCAGGCCCATTCTCAACGACGCGACGGAGGAAGACGCTCGGGCTGTGGGAACGGACCAGGTGGCGCGGGTGATCAGCACGGGATCGGGGGAGATAGGAGTACCGCTGGCGGCTTGCTCCCAGGCCTTTCGCGGAGAGTTCGCTGCCGCCGATCTGATCATCAGCAAGGGACAGGGTAACTTGGAGAGCCTGGACGATGTGCCCGCTCCCATCTTCTTTATTCTGAAGGCCAAGTGCGAGGTGACGGCGGCCGCGCTGGGCGTGACCATGGGAGAGATGGTGCTGGTGCAAAGCCGCGCCTGGCTGGGGAAGAAAGGAAATGGAGGGAGAGGGAAAGGACACGAAAGGAACGAAAAAATGAAGGAAAAGATGGAGACGGAACCAATGGACGTAAAAAAGGGAATCTTGACCTGGGCCGACGTGGATGCACTGGTGGATCACCTGCTACCACAGTTAGGCGGACCCTACGACGCCATGATGATCATCACCCGTGGCGGCCTTGTACCCGGTGGGCTGATCTGCGAAGCGCTCGACATCCGCCACATCCTCACCGCCTCGGTGCAGTTCTACTCAGGCATCAAGCGGACGTTAGCCTGGCCCATTTTCCTGCAATTCCCCAGCGACTCACTGCTGCTCGACAAACGCATCCTGGTCGTGGATGACATCTGGGACAGCGGGCGCACCATCATGACTGTGAAAGGCCGCATCGAGGCTGCTGGCGGCCGCCCGGAGTTGGCTGTGCTCCACTACAAGCCCACAGAGTCTCTCTTTCCCGAC
>DFBV01000001.1:0-9393 GCA_002366755.1 Anaerolineales bacterium UBA3071 | reverse complement strand
CATCCCCGGGCTTGCCTGAACCATTCAAGAGAGCAACGTCTCTCGTCACTCTTTGCTCGTCAACCCGTTCCTGCTCCTTCGCAACAGCCATTGCTCCAATTCTGTCACGTCTTCCAGGATCAGATCAGCCTGTATCAAATCCTTCCGCTCCCCAAACCCGCTGAGGACGCCTACTGCCAGCGCGCCCGCGGCCTTGGCAGCGCGCATGTCTACCCTCGTATCGCCCACCAGGACACAGCGTGTCACGTCCACGTCCAGCTTCTGTGCCGCATCCTGCACGGGCTGCGGGTGTGGTTTGAGCCGTTGGCTGCTGTCACGGGTAACCACCACCGTCAAGAGTTCCTGCAATTCCTCGCCAGACAGAAATGATTCCACGTCGGCCCGGCTGCGGGTGGTCACCACCCCCAGCCGATAGTATCGGGCCAGTGCCCTCAGTGTTTCCGCGGCGCCAGCCAGCAGGCGGGGCTCGGAAGCAGCCGACTTGTCACTCCAACGTCGCAGCCTTCGCCTCAGCGCAAAGGTCTCGTCGTCAAGGCTCAGGCGATCCAGTAGGGTGATGAGACCATTGACCGGCCCTTCAGCGGCCATCACCAGCCGGCGCGCAGCCCGGCGAGCGTCGCCATTGGGCAAAAGCCTCTTCACACGACCCAACCGCTCTGCCCACTGCTCCTCCAGCGCGTTGTCGCTCTCGAGCAGGGTGCCATCCAGATCGAAGAGCACCGCCTCTACCAGCCGGCCGGCGATCAGCCCTTTCTCCTGGATCGCCACCTCCCCTGCGCGCATGGCGGGGACGGCAAAGGGCTCCAAGTCGAAGAGCTTACGGTAGGCGTAGCCGCCGAGGACACGCACCGAAGCCAAGACCGGTGCAGCAAGCAGCACGCCCAGCAGTCCACCGAGGAACGCACCGCCCACAGCCCCAACGATTACCACCGCCGGATGAAGTTTCACCCGCTGTCCCAAAACGCGGGGCACCGTGTAGAGGCTATCCACCTCGAAGATGACCAGGTAGATCATCGCAACCAGGAAAGCAAACCAGAACTTGCTCAGCGGGAGGTAGGTGGAACCCTGGAAGAGCGCCAGCAGCACGGCGGGAATGGCCGCCAGCACCGGGCCGATGCTGGGAATCAGCGCGAACAGACCGGCGATCAGCGCCAGGATCAGTGCGTTGGGCATGCCGACGATGGTCAGCGCAATGGCGAAAACGAGGCCATCGATGACGCCTACGACGAGGCTGCCCCGAAAGAACCCATCCCAGATCTCGCCCAGCTCGCGACCCAGATGCCGAAACTCCTGCTCGTAGGCAGGGGGAAGGCGCTCCTCCACGTAACGAGCGAACCGCCCGGCATCCTTGACCATGTAGAAGGAAACGACGAGGATGAGAAGCAGCCAGCCAACCGTGGTCGCCACGCCGAAGGCAAAGGAGATCGCACCCGAGGCGAAGGGCGAGAGCAGATCGGCCAGCGCGCCGGTCACCTGCGTCACCAGGTCTGACGTGGGGATTTCCACGTTGAACAGGACAAGGGGCCGGGCCGTCAGTTGCTGGATGGCTGAGATGACTCCCTGGATGTCCACATTGAGATCCCGCACCAGAGCGACCAGCCTAGGGGTGATCAACACCGGCGCCAGGGTCAGCAGCACGATCAGCACAACGAACACGCCGACCACCACGGGCGTGCGTGGCCAACGTGTGCGTCGCACAATCCAGGAGACCGGCAGGTTCACCACGTAGGCCAACATGATAGCCACGATCACCGGGGACAGCAGCCTGCTGAAGCGGAAGAGCACCCAGACCGTAGCGATGACGCTGCTGACGACGATGATGCCTTTGGTGAGCGGACTCCAACGAGTGCTCATGCTAAACAATCCAGAGGAATCGGAAGCGGCCATGAAAGCGGGAGGCCTCCCGGGTTGCTACCTCACCATACCGACCTCATCAAGCGGCCAGTAGGAGACCCAGGCCCTGCCGAGGATCTCGTCACGGTGAATGAAGCCAAACGAACGGCTATCGTTCGAAGCGCCACGGTTGTCGCCGAGCACGAAAACGTGCAAGGGAGGCACCCGCACAGACTCGTAGTGCCCTCTGGTGACCCGGGACAGGTAGGGCTCCTCCAATGATTGGCCATCAACATACACCTGGCCATCGTGGACGGCGACCTCCTCGCCAGCCAATCCGACGATCCGTTTAATCAGCAGCTCGCAATCATCACAGCTCGGCTGTTTGAGCACTACGATGTCACCCCGACGAGGACCATGAAAGCGATAGGAGACCTTCTCCACGATCAGCCGCTGGTCTGTGTGCAAGTTGGGTTCCATGCTCTGGCCGTAGACTCGCGTCGCCTGAGCCAGGAAGAGATGGATGAGCGCGGCGATGAGCACCGCTGGAACGATCGTTTCCAGCAGTTCGCGCAGAACCGCTCTCACCCAGCGGCCCCGTCCGGCGGGTGGTGCATCGACAGAGGGATGTTGCACGTCGTTGATGTCCATGTCCCTATCGCTTGATGGCCGAAGCTTTGTGCATATCCGATCAGCTATTGGCCTATCTCCTAGCGCCGGCGGCGTGGAGGCGTCCGGCGCCGCTCGCTGTCATCCGACCTTGATCCTCTGCTGTAAGAACCGCCCGAGCCGGGACGGGAAGGACGCCGGCCCCCGGAGGGGCGGCGGTCACGTTCACGCGCTTCCTCCGCTGACCACCCCTCCAACACGGCCTGGCGGGAGAGCCGGATCTTGTGGGTGACCGGATCGATGTCGATGACCATGACCATGATCTCGTCCCCCACCCGAACCACGTCGTCTACGCTGGGCACCCGATAGTCGGCCAGTTGCGAGATGTGCACCAGGCCATCTGTGCCCGGCAGAATCTCCACGAAGGCACCGTAGTTCTCCGTGCGTACCACCTTGCCCGTGTAGATCTTGCCGATCGCGGCCTCTTCAACGAGCTCTTCGATCATTGCGATGGCCGCCTTACTGGCCAGGCCATCGGTAGCGGCGATGTAGACGGAGCCGTCATCTTCGATGTCAATCTTGACGCCGTGCTCTTCCTGGATGGCACGGATCATCTTACCACCAGGGCCAATGATCTTGCCGATCTTGTCAGGGTCAACGTGGATGGTCACGATGCTCGGCGCGTACTGTGACATCTCCGCTCTTGGTTCGGCCAGCACTTCCAGCATCTTGTCCAGAATATGCAGCCGCCCCTCGTGCGCCTGATGAAGAGCCTGCTCCAAGATCTCGTAGCTGAGCCCCCTGGCCTTGATGTCCATTTGCAGCGCGGTGATGCCATAGCGGGTGCCAGCAACCTTGAAGTCCATGTCGCCCACGTGGTCTTCCATGCCCAGGATGTCGCTCAGGATCGCGCTGTGACCACCATCCGTGACCAGCCCCATGGCGATACCCGCCACCGGCTGCTTGATGGGCACCCCAGCATCCATCAGCGCCAGCGTGCTTCCGCAGACGGAGGCCATGGAACTGGAACCATTGGACGCCAACACCTCGGACACCAAGCGGATCGTGTAGGGAAACTCCTCCGTTTCTGGAACCATGGGCGCAAGGGCTCGCTCTGCCAGAGCGCCGTGTCCGATCTCCCTGCGCTTGGGGCCGCGCAGAAAACGAGTTTCGCCGGTGGAATAGGGAGGAAAGTTATAGTGATGCAGGAAACGCTTACTGTCCTCGGGTTGCAGCGTGTCCAGCGTCTGCGCCTCTCGAGGCGTGCCCAGAGTCGCGATGGTTAGCACCTGAGTCTCCCCACGGGTGAAGAGGCCGCTGCCATGCGTGCGGGGCAGCACGCCTGCTTGGACAGAGATGGGACGAATGGTCGTGGTGTCGCGCCCATCTGGTCTGATGCCTTCGTTCAGGATACGCTGGCGCACCATCTCCTTCAGGATGTCATCGAAGACCGCTTTGACCTCTCGCGGCTCAAGAGTCTCCTCAAGATCAGTGACCAACTCCTGCCGGAGTGCGCGCAAGGCAGCGTTCCGCTCTTCCTTGGACAAAGCACCGCGAATGATCTCAGCCAAACGCCCCCCCAACCGCAGGTCCACAGCGGCTCGCACCTCATCTGAAGGTAACGCGGGGACGAACGTCCGCTTGGGCTTGCCTAGCTCGGCGGCCATCCGCTTCTGTAGCTGGATGATCTCCTGCATCTCCCGATGGCCTCGCTGGAGCGCTTCCAGGATCATGTCCTCGGGTACCTCGTGCGCGCCAGCCTCCACCATCAAGATGGCATCCTCGGTTCCGCTCATGCGTAGATCAAGGATGCTGTGCTCCATTTGCCTGGCCGTGGGGTTGAAGACGTACTCCCCATCCACGTGGCCGACCCGCACAGCCCCCACAGGGCCGGCAAAGGGGATGTCGGAGATTGTCAGCGCCGTCGAGGCACCGATGATGGCGATGATGTCCAGGTAGTTCTCCTGGTCAGCCGAGAGCGCAGTGAGGATGACCTGAACGTCGTTGCGATAACCCTTTGGGAAAAGGGGACGCAGCGGGCGATCCACGAGGCGGCACAGGAGGATGGCAGCCTCGCTGGGACGCCCCTCCCGGCGGAAGAAGCTGCCGGGGATGCGTCCGGCAGCGTAGAGCCGCTCTTCATAGTCTACGGTCAAGGGGAAGAAATCGATCCCCTCGCGCGGTTTCCGTGATGTCGTGGCCGTGGCGAGAAGGACGGCATCGCCCGTGCGCACGGTGACGGCACCGCCCGCCAGGCGGGCCAGCGTGCCTGTCTCAATGATGATCTCATGCTCGCCGATGCGAGCGCTGTAACTGTGCTTTTGCATTGTCAAGTCCTCTTCTTTCTAGTCATGATCGGGGTCAGGCGACGTCCTCAACCTACCCCCTTGCGTCTACGATGCGACGGCTCGCTGCTGGGAGCAGACGCGCCACACCCGCGACACGATCGCCGCGGGTGTCTGGCAGACCAGAAGTCAGGGACTGGAGACCATTACCAAATCCAGCGAACTTGGTTCCGCTCTCCAATTCCTGCGCATCTAGTCATGCCAGACCGCTCACTTACCCGCTATTCTGTTGGCCTGCTGCTGAACTGCTTCCCCGCGTCGCCCTCGGGCCAAGGCCGACGGCGCGACAAGATGCACTACGGGAGCAAAGAGACAAGCAGATTCTCTTCGCATCTGCTCGCCTTTTCTCCCATCACCCCATCACTTTCGCAGGCCCAGTCGTTGGATCAGCCCCTGGTAGCGCTGGCTGTCCACGCGTCGCAAGTACGCCAGATGCCGGCGTCGCTGCCCCACCATCTTCAGCAGTCCGCGCCGCGAGTGTTCGTCATGCTTGTGCTCTTTCAGGTGTTCCGTTAGCAGATTGATGCGAGTGGTCAACAAGGCCACTTGCACCTCCGGCGATCCGGTGTCGCTGGGATGGGTGCGGAACTCTTGTACGATTGCTTCTTTCTCCTCCCTCAGTAGAGGCACCTTCACACTCCTTCTTTCGCTCAATTCGTCTTGTCTGGCAGCCAGAACACCGCACTGGATCACCGAGTCGAATGTCCAGGCCTCCCAGCCCCAAGATTATAGCACACCTCGGTTTGGTGAGCAAATCAGCGCAGCGCTCGCACAGTCGCGATCACGCTGATCCATCGGTGTCGCTGGCCCTTGCCTGGCGGGTCAAGCCAGCGTTCCAACACCTGGAAGCCGCTGCCCTCCAGCAGCGACACTAGTTCGCTCAGTTGGTAGCGAGCCAAGTAGCGGTGCAACCCGGTGCGCCCTTCCGTCTGCCACCCCTCTCCTTCGCCCTCCTTGAGAACCAGGTACAGATGCCCACTGTCGAGAACGCGAGCGAACTCCGTCAGAGCAACACGCAGTCCAGCCTTGGGCAGATGCAGAAGGGACGCACAAGCCCAAATGCCGCCCAGGCTACGGACCGGAAGCGGCAAACGCCGCAGATCCGCCAGGGCCAGCGGCACACTCACGCCTCGCTGCCGCCCTTCGCTCAGCATGCCAACAGAGCGGTCGAAACCCAGCACGCGATAGCCCAGCGCCTGGAGGCTCTGTGCGTCCCGGCCAGGACCGCAGCCAGCGTCGAGCACCCATGACCCCTGGGGCACATGAGCCTGGAATCGTGCCAGTGGCTTGCCCAGGTGCAGACCAAACCATCGCTCGGCGTAGTCCGGAGCGAGAACATCGTAAGCTGCCACGGTGGGCGCGATATGATCCACGTCTGCCTCCCAACGGAGTGTAAGCAACGAGTAGCCGTAGGCCACTCGTTAGGGAAACGTCAAGCAACACACAAGCAAATGTGCCAAAGTGTAATCGAGAGATGTCAGCGTTCTCTCGCCGCCAGGAGCGCCAGGGCCCGTACCCTGGCGCTCTCCACTTATCTCCACCAAGCATCCCCGCTGCGCCACCTATTGTATCACGCAGGGCTTTGCCTGCAAATACTTGCTGGCAGAGCGCTTCTCCGCAACTCATCATGCCTGTGGCCCGTCGAAACCATGGGAGAGCTTGTCCCCAACGTGCAACCACTCCCTGCTAGCAGATTGACGTATGGGAAAGCCAGTGGTATAATAGGTGCACTCAAGGGAGACACTCCGAGTCATCGCAGGCGTGTGTTTGACTATCGTGCTGACCTGCTTCGTCGATAAGTTCGAGGTTCCGTTTGTGCAAAGGAGGGATGGCGGTGAAATGCAAAGAGCGTCTTAAGAAGTATCTGCGAGAGCACAATGTCTCCTTCGAAGCCATGGCGCACCCGGAGGCGTTTACGGCTCAGGAGGTAGCCGCAGCCCAGCACGTTTCTGGTCACCAATTGGCCAAAGTGGTCATGGTGTGGGCTGACAAGCAGATGACCATGCTGGTGCTTCCCGCCAGCGCCCGGGGGGATTTCCGCCGAGCGGCCAAGCTGCTGGGGGTGAAGAAAGTGCGGCTGGCGACGGAAGCGGAGTTCTCCCAGCACTTCCCTGACTGCCGGGTGGGAGCCATGCCCCCCTTCGGCAATCTGTACGAGCTGCCAGTCTACGTGGACCGCGCCCTGACCGAACACGCCGAGATCGTCTTCCGCGTCGGGACGTACACGGAGACCATGAAGGTCGCCTACGCCGACTTCGATCGTCTGGTTCAGCCGCAGGTAGGGGATCTCAGCCTGAGCCGCTGAGCCCATTCTTGGTGCTGATCCCAGAACGGACTGTGGGCAAGTCGGCAAGGGTTGACGCCGTCCAAGGAGAAGGAGAAGGAGGCTCTCATGTCGCTACCTGAGTTGCGCTCATCTGACCCTGTCGGATCCAAGGCCGCACGGCGCGGCCTCATTCCACGGTTCTGGGGGCGAGTCTTTGGTTGGTTTCGCCAAGGCCCAGAACCGTCTGAGATGCCGACATCAGGCATCGAAGTCGTCTCGTCTCGGAGTGCGGACGACTCCGCCTGGAGCTCGGCAGTCAACCCGTCCCACGGCGCTGCAGACTCTCTCTCCCCGGCAGTGGGTTTGGCTGCCGACAGCACGGTGCACGTGCTTTGGGAACAGGGGGACGAGATCTACCACAGCTACCGCACGGGCGACATCTGGTCCTCGCCTGTCCGTGTGGCCATGGGCGAGAGGCCGACGCTGGTCGTGGATGATACAGGTACGGTGCACGCGCTCTTTGCCAACGAGTTCGGCGGCAACTGGGAGATCTACCACGTCTCCTGGAGGTACGATGTCTGGAGCTTGCCCCGCAACATCTCCCACACCAGCGGCGCTTCGGGCACGCCGCGCATTGCTCTGGCTCCCGATGGCATTCTGTACGGTGTTTGGGCTGACACTACTCCGGGCTACTCGGTGATCTACCATGCTCATCAGGAGAATGGCTACTGGGTCAGCGGACCCATTCCCAGCGCCCGCGGCAGCGTTCCTGCCCTGGCTGTTGACGCACAAGACCGGCTGCATGTGATCTGGCAGGATCAAGACACCCCCTCCAGCCCCTTCGAAATCTACTACAGCCGTTGGGATGGCTATGGGTGGTCGCTGCCAGAGAACATCTCCGCCACCGCCGGGGCCCACTCCGCCATCGCCGATCTGGCCCTGGACAGGCAGGGCATCGCCTATCTGGTCTGGGAAGAGGAGATGGGCAGCGGCTGGCAGATTCGCCACAGCTACGGTCAGGTGGGCTACTGGTCGGTGCCCGCCAACATCTCGCAATCGCCGGACGAGTGTCACCTGGCGCGCCTCGTCGTCACACCTCAGGACTATCTGCACGTGGTATGGACGGATGGAACGACACTGCGATCCTGTCGCAAGGGGGCCCAGGCCAGCGACTGGTTCCCGACCGAGAGGATCGCCAGCAATCCGCTGGGCTTGCAGGATGTGGCCTTGGCAGCGGCTCCTGACGGGCGAGTGCATGCAGTATGGGCAGGACGTGTGGCCGGGGGACAACGTGACATCTTCCACAGCGAGCGTGCCTCGGCGCTGAAGCATAGCCTCATCTTCCCGTTGATCATGAAAGACGGATAGGAAGCCAGGAAGCCTGAGGAGGAGCCTCAGATCCGGGCTCATCATTTCAAGTGGGGGAAGCCATGAACCTCACTGGCTTGCATTTGCTGCTCAGCTACAAGTGCACTCACGAATGCGACCATTGCTTCGTCTGGGGGAGCCCTTTCGCCGTGGGGACGATGACCCTATCGCAGATTCGGGACATCTACCGGCAGGCGGCTGAACTGGGCACCGTGCGCGACATCTTCCTTGAGGGGGGCGAGCCATTCCTCTACTATCCGGTGATGGTGAAGGCGGTGGAGGAGGGACGGCAGCGTGGGTTCAACGTGGGCATCGTGTCCAACGCCTACTGGGCCACGAGCGAGGAGGATGCCGTCGAGTGGCTGCGACCGCTGGTGGTCGCTGATCTGTCTGGCCTCGATCTCTCCAGCGATCTCTTTCACGGCGAGACGGACGCGCAGACGGAGACCCCCGAGGCTCGACGTGGTGCGGCGGCAGCACACGCCATGGGCCTGCGCTGTGGAACGTTCGCCGTCGAGACGCCGGAGGGAAGTGAGCTCTATCCGGAGCAGCCGGGCGGCACGCTGATGTTCCGCGGTCGTGCCGTGGCGAAGCTGCTGGCGGGGGTGCCCCGTCAGCCGTGGGAAGGCTTCACCAGGTGCCCCCACGAAGAACTAGCAACCCCCACCCGGGTGCACGTTGACCCTCTGGGCTACCTGCACCTTTGCCAGGGGATAACGATGGGCAACCTCTTCCAACAGCCGCTGGTCCAGTTGGTCGCCGCTTACGATCCACAAGGGCACCCCGTCATCGGCCCGCTGCTGGATGGCGGCCCGGCGGAATTGGTCCGCCGCTACGGCCTGGCGCACGAAGAGAGCTACGCTGACGCCTGCCACCTTTGCTACACCGCCCGCGAAGCCCTGCGTCCCCGTTTTCCCGAGATCCTGGCCCCCGATCAGATGTACGGCGTGGGGCTGCATGATGATTAGGCTC